>JAQGLP010000352.1 GCA_028292835.1 Variovorax sp. | reverse complement strand
GCAGGAAAAGATGGGCAAGCTGACGGCAGGGATGCCGGGCCTGCCGGGCGGCATGAAGTTCCCGTTCTGATGCCGCGGCACGCCCCACAGCTTGGCTGACACGCATTCGCTCGAGGCGCTGAACCAGGCCTTGCGACGGCTCCCCGGGGTCGGCGTCAAGACGGCATAGCGCCTGGCTTTCCACCTCCTGCAGCACGACCGCCCGGGCGCCAACCTCCTGGCGCAGGCGCTGCAGCAGGCGGCTGACAACGTGCGCCATTGCAGCCTGTGCCACACCTTCACCGAGAACGAGGTCTGCGCCACCTGTCTCGATCCGCGGCGCGACCAGGGCAAGCTCTGTGTCGTCGAGACCCCCGCCGACCAGGCGGCGGTCGAGCGCACCGCGGCGTACCGCGGCCTGTACTTCGTCCTGATGGGCAAGCTGAGTCCGCTCGATGGCATCGGCCCCAACGACATCGGCCTGGCCAAGCTGTTCGCCCGCGCCACGCGCGGCGATGTGCAGGAGGTCATCCTGGCGACCAACTTCACCGCCGAGGGCGAAGCGACCGCGCATGTCATCGGCGAGGCGCTCAAGGCCAAGGGCCTGCGCGTGACGCGCCTGGCACGCGGTGTTCCGGCCGGCAGCGACCTCGAATACGTGGACCTCGGCACCATCGCGCACGCGATGGTCGACCGCAGATAGCAGCCGCCTCGCGGCGCCCGCGCCCTCGCCGGCCCCGCCAATCGCGGGCGGCTCACCCCTTACGTGAAAACCCGCACGGGATGTTCCCGATGCAGCGGAGCGGGTCGCGGTCTAGGCTCGAATCAAGACAGCCAGAGAGGATTTCCCGATGAAAAGCACGATCATCAGCCGCCGCACGTTCGCCTCCGCGGCGGCGATCGCCGCGGCCGGCATCGCCGCGCCTTCGGTCTGGTCGCAGCCCAAGCTGGAGAAGACGAAGATCTCCATCGCCGTCGGCGGCAAGGCCGCGTTCTACTACCTCCCGCTGACCATTTCGGAGCAGCTCGGCTACTTCAAGGCCGAGGGCCTGGACGTGGAGATCGCGGATTTCGCGGGCGGCGCACGCGCGCTGCAGGCCCTGGTGGGGGGTTCCGCGGACGTGGTGAGTGGCGCCTACGAGCACACCATCAACATGCAGAGCAAGAACCAGTTCATCCAGTCCTTCGTGCTGCAGGGACGCGCGCCGCAGATCGCGATGGGTGTCTCCACCAGGGCGATGCCCAACTACCGGACGCTGGCGGACCTGCGCGGCAAGAAGATCGGCGTTTCCGCCCCCGGCTCGTCCACCAACATGGTCGCCAACCTGGTCCTGTCGCGCGCGGGCATCAAGGCCACGGACGTCAGCTATGTCGGGGTGGGCACGTCCGCGGGCGCGCTCACGGCGCTGCGCTCGGGCCAGATCGACGCGATGAGCAACACCGACCCGGTGATGACGATGCTGGAGCAGAAGGGCGACGTGAAGATCATCAGCGACACGCGCACGCTCAAGGGCACGACGGAAGTGTTCGGCGGCCTGATGCCGGCCGCGTGTTTCTACACGCATGCCGAGTTCATCCAGAAGAACCCCAACACCTGCCAGGCGCTGGCGAACGCGATCGTGCACGGCCTGAAGTGGCTGCAGACCGCGGGCCCAAGCGACATCATCAAGACGGTACCCGAGAACTACCTGCTCGGCGACCGCGCGCTCTACCTCGCGTCCTTCCACAAGGTGAGGGAAGCGATCGCGCTGGACGGGGTCATGACGGAGGAGGGCACCCGCACGGCGCTGAAGGCGCTGGCCAGCTTCGACCCCTCGATCAAGGCCGAGAAGATCGAGCTCGGCAAAACCTACACCAACGATTTCGCCCGCCGCGCCAAGGAGAGGTTCAAGGCCTGAGCGCCCGGGGCCTGACGACACTGCCCGGCCCGTGACCGATTTCGCCCTCGAACTCGACCGGATCACGGTCACCTTCCGTTCGCGTGAGGAGCCCGACCAACGTTACACCGCGGTCGCCGACACCACGCTGCGCGTGCGCGCCGGCGAGTTCGTTTCGGTGGTCGGCCCGACCGGCTGCGGCAAGTCCACGCTGCTGAACATCGCCACCGGCCTGCTCGAGCCCTCTTCCGGGGGCGTGCAGGTCTTCGGGCAGCCGCTGCAAGGCATCAACCGCCGCGCCGGCTACATGTTCCAGAGCGACGCCCTGATGCCCTGGCGCAGCGCCCTGGCCAACGTCATGGTGGGCCTGCAGTACCACGGCGTGCCCGACGTCGAAGCGCGGACGCAGGCGCAGGCCTGGCTGGAGCGGGTGGGCCTGGGCGGCTTCGAGGAGCGCTATCCGCACCAGCTCTCCGGCGGCATGCGCAAGCGAACCGCGCTCGCGCAGGTGCTCGCACTCGACCCCGACATCATCCTGATGGACGAGCCCTTCAGCGCCCTCGACATCCAGACCCGCCAGCTGATGGAAAACGAAGTGCTGGCGCTGTGGGCGGGCGGCGGTCGCGACACGCGCAAGAAAGCCGTCCTGTTCATCACGCACGACCTCGACGAAGCCATCGCGATGAGCGACCGCGTGGTGGTGCTTTCCGCCGGGCCGGCCACGCGGCCGATCGGCGAGTTCGAGATCGACCTGCCGCGACCGCGCGACGTGGCCGAGGTGCGCACCGAGCC
>JAQGLP010000340.1 GCA_028292835.1 Variovorax sp. | reverse complement strand
CGCTCGGCGGCGGCTGGCAGGGGCCGGGCGCCTCCACCGCAACCGCCGCCGCTGCCCCTGCCCCTGCCGGAGCCCCGATTGCCCCATGACATCGTCCCCTGTTTTGCCTGAAGACAACGCCATGACCGTCAACGCACAACCTTCTTCCGATTCCGCCGCCCCCAGCGCCGTCGCACCGGTGCCTGGACCCGCACCGGTGTCCGGCCCCACGCCCCGCAACGGCAAGCGCCGCCGCGCCCTCGTCGGTATCGCGGCCGTGGTCGTGCTGGTCGGCGGCGCCTGGGGCCTCTACGAATGGCAGGTCGGCAGCCATTACGAAAGCACCGACAACGCCTACGTGCAAGGCAACGTGGTCCAGATCACGCCGCAGATCGGCGGCACCGTGATGGCCATCATGGCCGACGACACCGACTTCGTGAAGGCGGGCCAGCCGCTGGTGCGGCTTGACCCGACCGACGCCCGGGTGGCGCTCGATCAGGCCGAGGCGGCGCTGGCGCAGGCGGTGCGGCAGGTGCGCACGCTCTATGCCAACAACGGATCGCTCGCCGCGCAGGTGTCGCTGCGCCAGGCCGACGCGGTGCGCGCGCAGAGCGACATCGCACGCGCACAGGACGACCTGCGCCGCCGCCAGGCGCTGACGGGCAACGGCGCGGTGTCCAAGGAAGAACTCAACCACGCCGAAACCCAGCTTGCCAACGCCCGCAGCGCGCTGGCGGCGGCGCAGGCCGGGGTGACCGCGGCGCGCGAGCAGCTCACGAGCAACCAGTCGCTGACCGAAGGCACGAGCGTCGCGCAGCATCCGAGCGTGCTGGCAGCCGCGGGCAAGGTGCGCGAGGCCTACCTGGCGACGCGGCGCGCCGAGCTGCCGGCGCCGGTCGACGGCTACGTGGCGCGTCGCACCGTGCAGCTCGGCCAGCGCGTGGCCGCCGGCGCGCCGCTGATGTCGATCGTGCCGCTCAACCAGGTCTGGGTCGACGCCAACTTCAAGGAAGTGCAGCTGCGCAAGATCCGGCTGGGCCAGCCCGTCAAGCTCACGGCCGACGTGTACGGCACCAAGGTCGAGTACGACGGCAAGGTGGCCGGGCTGGGCGTGGGCACCGGCGCCGCCTTTGCACTGCTGCCCGCGCAGAACGCCACCGGCAACTGGATCAAGGTGGTGCAGCGCGTGCCGGTGCGCATCGCGCTGGAGCCGCGCCAGCTCGTCGACCATCCGCTGCGCGTCGGGCTTTCGATGGACGCCGTCATCGACGTGGCGGAGCAGGGCGGCAAGACGCTGGCTGACGCGCCGCGCGCCACGGCGCTGTCGCAGACCCAGGTCTACGAAGCGCTCGACAGCGGCGCCGACGACGATGTACAGCGCATCATCGCCGCCAACCTGGGGCGTACCCTGGCACCCGCCGCCGCTGCCCGTCCGGGAGCGCCCGCCGGGCGCGTCGCTCCGGTCGAGACGCCCGCCACGCTCCATGGCGAGAGCGCCGACAAGCTCGCGTTGCAAAAGGCCGTCCGCGGCTGAGGCCGCGGTCCCGCGCGATGGCTGCCGCTCCCGCCCCCGCCTTCATCCCCCATGCGCCGCTCGAAGGGGCGGCGCGTGTGTGGGGCACGGTCGCCCTGTCGGCGGCCACCTTCATGAACGTGCTCGACTCGTCGATCGCCAACGTGTCGCTGCCCGCCATCGCGGGCGACCTGGGCGTGAGCGCCACGCAGGGTACCTGGGTCATCACCAGCTTCGCGGTGGCCAACGCCATCGCGGTGCCGCTGACGGGCTGGCTGACCCAGCGCTTCGGCCAGGTGCGGCTTTTCATGGCCAGCATCATCCTGTTCATGGTGAGCTCCTGGCTGTGCGGGCTGGCGCCCAACATGACGACGCTGATCGCGTTCCGCGCGCTGCAGGGCTTCGTGGCCGGGCCGATGATCCCGCTGTCGCAGACCCTGCTGCTGTCGAGCTACCCGCGCGCCAAGGCCGGCCTCGCGATGGCGATGTGGTCGATGACGACGCTGGTGGCGCCGGTGATGGGCCCCCTGCTGGGCGGCTGGATCACCGACAACATCTCGTGGCCGTGGATTTTCTACATCAATATCCCGGTGGGCATGGCCGCCGCCACGATCACGTGGGCCCTCTACAGCAAGCGCGAGAGCCCGACGCGCGTGGTGCCGATCGACTCGATCGGGCTGGCGCTGCTGATCGTGTGGGTGGGCTCGCTGCAGCTCATGCTCGACAAGGGCAAGGAACTCGACTGGTTCAACTCCGGCCAGATCGTTGCCATGGCGGTGGTCGCCGTGGTGGGCCTGGCCTTCTTCCTGGCATGGGAGCTGACCGAGGAGCACCCGGTGGTGGACCTGTCGCTGTTCAAGCGGCGCAACTTCTGGTCGGGCGCGCTGGCCACGGCCGTGGCCTACGGGCTGTTCTTCGGCAACGTGGTGTTGCTGCCGCTGTGGCTGCAGCAGTTCATGGGCTACACCGCGACGCAGGCCGGCATGATCATGGCGCCGGTGGGCCTGCTGGCGATCGTGCTGTCGCCGGTGGTGGGGCTGACGGTCGGCAAGTTCGACGCCCGGCGCTATGCCACCTTCTCCTTCGTGGTGTTCGCGCTGGTGCTGTGGATGCGCTCGCGCTTCAACACGCAGGCGGACTTCGCGACCATCATGATTCCGACCATCATCCAGGGTGTCGCCATGGCGTTCTTCTTCATCCCGCTGGTGACGATCACGCTGTCGGGGCTGCCGCCCGAGCGCATTCCGGCGGCGTCGGGCCTGTCGAACTTCGCGCGCATCACGGCCGGCGCCATGGGCACGTCCATCGTTACCACGGTATGGGAAAGCCGCGCCGCCCTGCACCATGCGCAACTGGTGGAGTCGGTGACGCAGGGCAACGCCGCGGCGATGGGCGCCATCAACGGCCTGGGAGCCAGCGGCCTGGCTCCCACCCAGGTGCTGGGGCAGCTCAACGGCATCGTCAACCAGCAGTCCTTCATGCTGGCCACGGACGATGTGTTCTATGCCTCGGCCGTGTTGTTCATCCTGCTGATCCCGCTGGTGTGGCTGTCGCACCCGCAGCGCGGCGGCGCGGGCGCGGACGCTGCCGCCGGCGCGCACTGACACCGGATGCGCCCGCGCCGATTGGCTGGTGCGCCGCAGCATAGGAATTTGCCCCAGTAGGCAAACCGGCCATGCCGGCCAAGAATTCGTCCGCGCAACCATGGTGGTGCGCACGGATGGACCGCATGACCGATTTTTCCTGCCAGCCCACGGGCGACCGCGCGAGATGAGCGACATCATTCTCGAAACACGCCAGCTCACAAAGGAATTCAAGGGCTTCACTGCGGTCAGCAAGGTCGACCTCGCCGTCCAGCGCGGCTCCATCCACGCGCTGATCGGCCCCAACGGCGCCGGCAAGACCACCTGCTTCAACCTACTGACCAAGTTCCTGGAGCCGACCTCCGGCGCCATCCTCTTCAACGGGCAGGACATCACGCGCGAGCAGCCGGCGCAGATCGCGCGGCGCGGCATCATCCGCTCGTTCCAGATCTCGGCGGTGTTCCCGCACCTGACATTGCTGGAGAACGTGCGGCTCGGCCTGCAGCGCGCGCTCGGCACCTCCTACCACTTCTGGAAGAGCGAGAAATCGCTGGCGCCGCTCGACGCCCGCGCCCGCGCGCTGCTGGCCGAGGTCGGGCTCGAAGACCTGGCCGACGAGCAGACGGTGAACCTGCCCTATGGCCGCAAGCGCGCCCTGGAAATCGCCACCACGCTGGCGATGGAACCTGAGCTGATGCTGCTGGACGAGCCCACGCAGGGCATGGGCCACGAGGACGTGCACCGCGTGGCCGAACTCATCAAGCGCGTCTCGGCCGGCCGGACCATCCTGATGGTGGAGCACAACATGAGCGTGGTCTCGACCATCGCCGACACCATCACCGTGCTGCCGCGCGGCGCCGTGCTGGCCGAGGGGCCCTACGCCGATGTTTCCCGGAACCCGCAGGTGATGGAGGCCTACATGGGCACCACCGACGGGCAACTGCAGGGGGCCCACTGATGGCCGCCCCGGCACTGGAGATCAAGGACCTGCACGCCTGGTATGGCGAATCGCATGTGCTGCACGGGGTCGACATGGTGGTGCAGCCGGGCGAGGTGGTCACGCTGCTGGGCCGCAACGGCGCCGGGCGCACCACCACGCTGCGCGCGGTCATGGGCCTGACCGGCGCCCGCAAGGGCAGCATCCGGATCAATGGCGTCGAGACCATCGGCATGGCGACGCACCGCATCGCGCACCACGGCATCGGCTACTGCCCGGAGGAGCGCGGCATCTTCGCCAGCCTGTCGTGCGAGGAAAACCTGCTGCTGCCGCCCGCGCTCAAGGGCGCCGGTCCCGGCATGCCGGTCGACGAGATCTACGCCATGTTCCCCAACCTGGCCGAGCGCCGCAACAGCCAGGGCACGCGCCTGTCGGGCGGCGAGCAGCAGATGCTGGCGGTGGCGCGCATCCTGCGCACCGGCGCCAGGATGCTGCTGCTCGACGAGATCTCGGAAGGGCTGGCGCCCGTCATCGTGCAGGCGCTGGCGCGCATGATCACCATGCTGCGCAGCAAGGGCTACACCGTGGTCATGGTCGAGCAGAACTTCCGCTTCGCCGCGCCGCTGGCCGACCGCTTCTACGTGATGGAGCACGGCCGCATCGCGCTGGCGTTCGGCGCCGCCGAACTCGAGGCCCGCATGCCGGTGCTGAGCGAACTGCTCGGCGTCTGACCGCGGCCCCGGCATTCGCACACGCATTTCTTTCGCAGCAACCCCAGGAGAAAACATGAACACCCAACTGAAAATTGTTGCACTGATGCTTGGCATCGCCGGCCTCGCCACGCATGCCGCGCAGGCGCAGGAGAAGGTCAAGATCGGCTTCGTGACCGACATGTCGAGCCTCTACGCCGACGTCGAGGGCAAGAACGGCGTCACCGCGATCCAGATGGCGATCGACGACTTCGGCGGCAAGGTCAACGGCATGCCGATCGAACTGCTGACGGCCGACCACCAGAACAAGGCCGACATCGCCGCCTCCAAGGCCCGCGAGTGGATCGACACGCAGGGCGTCACGATGATCTTCGGCGGCACCAACTCGGGCACGGCGCTGGCCACGGCCAAGGTGGCGCAGGAGAAGAAGCGCGTCTACATCAACAACGGCGCCGGCAGCTCGGCACTGACCAACGAGCAGTGCAGCCCCTACACCGTGCACTACGCCTACGACACCGTGGCGCTGGCCAAGGGGACCGGCAGCGCCGTGGTGGCGCAGGGCGGCAAGAGCTGGTTCTTCCTGACGGCCGACTACGCCTTCGGCGCCGCGCTGGAAGCCGACACGGCCAAGGTCGTGAAGGAGAAGGGCGGCACGGTGGTCGGCAGCGTCAAGCACCCGCTCAACGCGTCGGACTTCTCGTCGTTCCTGCTGCAGGCGCAGAATTCCAAGGCGCAGGTGCTGGGCCTGGCCAACGCCGGCGGCGACACCATCAACGCCATCAAGGCCGCCAAGGAATTCGGCATCACCAAGAACATGAAGATCGCGGGCCTGCTGGTGTTCCTGACGGACATCCACAGCCTGGGCCTGAAGAACACCGAGGGCCTGCTCATGACCACCAGCTGGTACTGGGACATGAACGACGCCAGCCGCAAGTGGTCCGCCCGCTTCTTCGAGAAGACCAAGCGCATGCCGACGGACATCCAGGCCGCCGACTACTCGGCCACCATGACCTACCTCAAGGCCGTGCAGGAGGCCAAGACCGTCGATGCAGACAAGGTCATGGCCCAGCTGAAGGGCATGAAGATCGACGACTTCTACGGCAAGGGCCAGATCCGCGCCGACGGCAGCTTCATCCACGACATGTACCTGATGGAAGCCAAGACGGCGGCCGAGTCCAAGAAGCCGTGGGACTACCTCAAGCTGAAGGCGACGCTGCCGGGCGACCAGGTCTTCACGACCAAGGCCGAGAGCAAGTGCGCACTCTGGAAGTAACCCGCTCAGGCTCTCCGCACTTCGTGTCGGCCCGCCAACCCCCTGAAGGGGGGCGGGCCGGCCGCTTCGGGCGGCCGGGCGCGGCGGCCCCCCCGAAAAAGAAAAGCCGCTAAGGCTGTTGACAGGCTTATGAACATTTCGCTTCCAGCGTTGTTGAGCCAGCTCCTTCTGGGGCTGGTCAACGGGTCGTTCTATGCGATCCTGAGCCTCGGGCTCGCGGTGATCTTCGGGCTGCTCAACGTGATCAACTTCGCCCACGGCGCGTTGTTCATGATGGGGGCCGTGCTGAGCTGGATGGCGATGAACTACTTCGGCATCAACTACTGGGTGATGCTGCTGGTGGCGCCGGTCGTGGTCGGACTGTTCGGCGTGCTGATCGAGCGGCTGCTGCTGCGCTGGATCTACAAGCTCGACCATCTTTATGGCCTTTTGCTCACGCTCGGCCTCACGCTGCTGATCGAAGGCGCCTTCCGCTCCGTCTACGGCGTCTCGGGCCTGAGCTACGAGGCGCCGGAGGCGCTGTCGAGTGCCACCGACCTGGGCTTCATGGTGCTGCCCAACTACCGCGCCTGGGTGGTCGTGGCCTCGCTGGTGGTGTGCTTCGCCACCTGGTTCGTGATCGAGAAAACGCGGCTCGGCGCCTACCTGCGCGCCGGCACCGAAAATCCCCGGCTGGTCGAGGCCTTCGGCGTCAACGTGCCCTTGATGATCACGCTCACCTACGGCTTCGGCGTGGCGCTGGCGGCGTTCGCCGGCGTGCTGGCCGCGCCGGTGATCCAGGTCTCGCCGCTCATGGGCCAGAACCTCATCATCGTGGTGTTCGCCGTGGTGGTGATCGGCGGCATGGGCTCGATCATGGGCTCCATCCTCACCGGGCTGGGCCTGGGCATCATCGAAGGGTTCACCAAGGTGTTCTACCCGGAAGCATCGTCAACCGTGGTGTTCGTGATCATGGTCATCGTGCTGCTCATACGCCCCGCCGGCCTCTTCGGCAAAGAAAGATAGGGCGGCCCCATGAAAAAAACAACCATCGGCTACCTGCTGCTGTTGCTGGCCCTGCTCGTGGCGCCGGCGCTGGGCGCCTATCCCGTGTTCGTGATGAAGCTCATGTGCTTCGCGCTGTTCGCATCGGCATTCAACCTGCTGCTGGGCTACACCGGCATGCTGTCGTTCG
>JAQGLP010000333.1 GCA_028292835.1 Variovorax sp. | reverse complement strand
CTAGTGCCCGAACCGTCCCTGGTCCGCGGCTTCGCGTAGCAGCGCATTGACGCGCGTTTGCCAGCCCTTGCCGCTGGCGCGCAGGCTCGCCAGCACGTCCGGGTCGGTGCGCATGCTCAGCATCGGCCGCTTCACGGCCACGGGCGGGCGGCCCAATGCCTTTCGCCCGCCCGCCGGGCCCTCGGGCGCTGCGACCGGCTGGCCGGCCACCTTGCAGGTGCCGCTTTGCAACGCCTCGGGCGTCAGCTCGGGGGCTTCATCGTATTCGTCGGACGCGATGACGTGCGCATCCACGCGCGCCAGATCAGAACCCAAGTGTTGCGCCGAAGCGCTCTTTTTCCCGCTCATTGGCTTTCCTCATGCTGAAGACGTGCCGATCCGCGCCACGCGGGGTATAGACCACGACCACCATGCGGCCCGCAGCAGGCCGTAGCACACCAGCCGCTGCTCGCCGTAATCCTGGCGCGCGTCCTCGACCTCGAAGGTCACGCCCTCGAACACCCGCGCCGCATCGGCGAAATCCAGACCGCGAGCTTTCAATCCGAGCCAGGACTACGTCCTCGCCTCCACCCAGCCCGCCACGTGCGGGCTTTGCGCTTTTCGCGTCTAAAATTCCGGCTTCGCTAGGGGTGCTGCATCGACTTCGGTTGCTGCGGCTGAGAAAGTCCCTTTGAACCTGTTTGGCGGCAATTCCCGATGACGACCTGTTCGTCGAGGGGAATCCCCCAAGGCCCTTGTTGTTTATCTACAAGGTTTGAGGTAATCCTCGCGCAGGGAAGCATGTCCGGTCCGCGTTTGGCATCCCGCATGCCACGCCGCGTCTCCGGCGCCGCCCACCTGCCACACGTTTTGCATGGAGCAAATGGGATGGCGCGCTCTTCTTCCTCTCTAAGCCCGGTGCGCCGCAACGCGGCCCTGAAGCCGCCGCATCGGCTCAGGAGCGAAGCCGTGGTTGAGCGGGCCGTGGCCGCCGCCCATCGTCACCTGCGCACCGGCCGCCATCGCGCCGAGCACGAAGCCGCGCGCGCGCTCCGCCGCCTGCGCGAGCGTCGCGCCAAGCGAGAGCTGCGCCGCGATGGCGGCCGACAGCGTGCAGCCGGTGCCGTGCAGGTTGCGGCTGGCGATGCGCGGCGATGCGAAGCGCCGCCACGGCCCGTCGGCCTGCGCCAGCAGATCGACCACCTCTTCGCCCGGCAGGTGGCCGCCCTTGAGCAGCACGGCCCGCGCGCCGAGCGCGAGCAGGTCGTGCGCGGCAGCCTCCAGTTCCTCCGCCGAGGTGATCGGCCGGCCGATCAGCAGCGCCGCCTCGTCCAGGTTGGGCGTCACGAGGGTGACGCGCGGAAACAGCTCGCACACCATCACCGCCACGGTCTGCTCGCCGATCAGCCGGTCGCCGCTGGTCGCCACCATCACCGGGTCGAGCACGACATGCGGGAAGCGGTAGCGGTCGATGGCATGCGCCACCACCATGACGATCTCGCTTGCGTGCAGCATGCCGAGCTTGACGGCATCGACGCCGATGTCTTCGGCCACCGCGGCAATCTGCGCTTCGAGGAACGCCGGCGGCACGGCATGGATGCCCGCGACGCCCAGCGTGTTCTGCGCCGTGAGCGCGGTGATCGCGGTCATGCCGTAGCAGCCCAGCGCGCTGAAGGTCTTCAGGTCGGCCTGAATGCCGGCGCCACCGCCGCTGTCGGAGCCGGCGATCGTCAAAAGCCGCGGATAGCGCGTCGCGGTGGCAGGAGAAGCGTTTTGCATCGCCCGAAGCTTAGCGCGACAAGTACCGCCTGTTTGGGATCGGCATGAGCTCACGCGCACCCTTTGCCGTGGTGCTGGGCGCCGGCCTCATGGGCCGGCTGCTGGCGCACGAACTGGCGCGCACCGGCCATGCCGTGGCGCTGTACGAGGCGGGCGGACCCGACGCGCAGGGCGCTGCCGCCCGCGTGGCCGCCGCCATGCTGGCGCCGCTGGCGGAATCCGCCGTGACCGAGTCCAACGTCGTGCGCATGGGTCAGCACGCCCTGCGGCGCTGGCCGCAGCTGCTCGCCGCACTCGATCAGCCCGTGTTCTTCCAGCAGCAGGGCACGCTGGTGCTGTGGCACCGGCAGGACGCGGCCGAGGCGGGGCGCTTCCGGCAGCAGCTCGATGCGACGGCGCGCCAGGTGCCCGAGCTGCCTGCCGCGCAACCGGTCGACCGCGCCGGCATCGAGGCGCTGGAGCCCGAACTCGCGGCGCGCTTTGCGCAGGGCCTGTACCTGCCCGACGAGGGCCAGCTCGACAACCGCCAACTGCTCGATTCGCTGCTCCAGCAACTGCAGCGGCTGGGCGCGGCGCTGCACTGGCACAGCCCGCGTGCGCCCGAAGATTTCGCGCCGGGGCAGGCGGGCGGGCCGGCCTGGGTGTTCGACTGCCGCGGCCTCGGTGCGCGGGCGCACTGGGCCGCGCTGCGCGGCGTGCGCGGCGAGGTGATCCGGCTGCACGCACCCGAGGTGCGGCTCACGCGTCCGACG
>JAQGLP010000320.1 GCA_028292835.1 Variovorax sp. | reverse complement strand
CGAACGCCATCTGGGCCTGGTCGCCGCCGGCGAGCTGGGCGACGCCATGGCCCGGCTCGACGCGGCGGCCGACGCGCTCGCCGCCACGCCGCTCGGCCGGTTGCCGATCGGGCGCCTGCCCCGGATTCACTTCGACGCCGACGCCTTCCAGCAGGCGACGGCGACCGGGCCGCTGTTGGCCGGCCGCACCGTCGCGATCGCGCGGGACGCGGCCTTCTCGTTCATCTACCCGGCCAATCTCGACGTCCTCGCGGCGCTCGGCGCGCGGCCGGCGTTCTTCTCGCCGCTCGCCGGCGACGCCTTGCCGCCTTGCGATGCGGTGTGGCTGCCCGGTGGCTATCCGGAACTGCATGCCGCGGCGCTGGCCGCGTGCGAGCCGCTGCGCGCCGCGTTGTCGGCCCACGTTGCGCAGGGCCGGCCGGTCTGGGCCGAGTGCGGCGGCATGATGGCGCTGTTCGACGAGCTGGTCGGCACCGACGGGCAGGTGCACCGGATGTGGGGCCTGCTGCCGGGCCGGGTGACGATGCAGCAGCGCCTGGCCGGGCTCGGGCCGCAGCAGCTCAGGATCGGCCGGCACATGCTGCGCGGCCACACGTTCCATTATTCGCGCTGCGAGACGCCGCTCTCGCCGGCGGCCCGGACCGCGCGGCCCGGCGCTAGAGACGCGGCAGGCACGGGCGAGGCCGTCTACGTGCGGGGTCCGGTGCGCGCGAGCTATTTCCACGCCTGGTTTGCATCCAGTCCCGAGGGCGCCGCACGGCTCTTCGGGGCGGAACCCGTCGAGGTGTCCGATGGCTGAGCGCGAACTGATCCTGGGCGGACAGAAAAGCGGCAAATCGCGCCGCGCCGAGCAGCGCGCGGCCGACTGGCTGGCGGCCGCGCCGGGGCGCCGTGCCGTGCTGATCGCGACCGCCCGGGCGCACGACGACGAAATGCGCCAGCGCATCGCCCGGCACCGGGCCGATCGCCTGCCCGGCCTGTCGACGGTCGAGGAACCGGTCGAGCTGGCGCGGGCCCTTGCCGTGCACAGCGCGCCCGACACGCTGGTGCTGGTCGACTGCCTCACGCTCTGGCTCACCAACCTCCTGATGTCGCCCGCTTCGCAATCCGATCGGCTTCCGGAGGCCGGCCCGCCTGCACAGATCGCGATGCTCGCGATGGCACTGCGCGAGGCGCGGGGCCCCGTCGTGCTGGTTGGCAACGAAATCGGGCTGGGCGTCATTCCGCTCGGCCGCGAAGTCCGCGCTTTTGTCGATGCGCTGGGCTGCCTCAACCAGGACATGGCCGGCGCCTGCGACCGCGTAACGCTGATGGTGGCGGGATTGCCGCTGACCCTGAAGGAGCCCGCATGAAATGGCTCGCCACGCTGTCGCTCGCTGTCATCCTCGCGCTCCTGGCGCTGGCGGCTCCCCCGGCCCGTGCGGTCGAGGCCACCGACGAGCGCGGCGTGACCGTGACCCTGGCGCGGCCACCGCAGCGCATCGTCTCGCTGCTGCCATCGCTGACCGAATCGGTCTGTGCGCTCGGCGCCTGCGAGCGGCTGGTCGGCGTCGACCGCTATTCCAACTGGCCCGGCTCGGTGCGGGCGTTGCCGCGGGTCGGCGGCGGGCTCGATCCGAACGTCGAGGCGATCGTCGCCCTCCGGCCCGACATGGTCTTGCTGGCCCGGTCGTCGCGCGTGACGCAGCGGCTCGAAGCGCTGGGCCTCAAGGTGGTGGCGCTGGAGCCCAAAAACCATGCCGACGTGCGGCGCGTGCTCGACATCCTCGGCGGGCTGCTCGGCACTGGCGACGCGCAGCGCGTCTGGCAGGCGATCGACGCCAGCGTGGCGGCGGCCGCGCAGTCGCTGCCGCCGGGCGTTCGACGCACGCGGGTCTATTTCGAGGTCAACAGCGCGCCCTATGCCGCGGGCGAGGTTTCCTTCATCGGCGAGACGCTCACGCGCCTCGGCGTGCGCAACATCGTGCCGGCCTCGCTGGGACCCTTCCCCAAGCTCAGCCCCGAGTACGTGGTGCGCGCCGACCCGGACCTCATCATGGTCGGCGAGCGCAGCGGCCTGGGGCTGGAGCAACGCCCCGGCTGGGCCGGCATCCGGGCGGTGCGCGAAGGGCGGATCTGCCGGTTCACCGAAGCCGAATCGGACGTGCTGGTGCGGCCCGGCCCGCGCATGGGCGAGGCGGCGCGCCTGATGGCGAACTGCCTGCTGGAGAAGGGGCAATGAGCCGCATGGCGAGACCCGGCCTGCCGCTCCGGGACCAGGCGGCATGAACCGCCAGCGACGTCGCGCGCTGCTGCTCGGCATCGTCCTCGGCCTGCTGGGCATCGCGTTGCTCGCGCTCGGCACCGGGATCGGCAGCACCGGTTTCGAAAGCATGCTGGCGGCGCGTCACGATCCGGTTGCGCTGCGGATCGTGTGGGAGATCCGCCTGCCGCGCACCCTGGGGGCCTGGCTGGCCGGCGCGCTGCTCGGACTGGCGGGCGCGGTGGCGCAGGGGCTGTTTCGCAACCCGCTGGCCGATCCGTACCTGCTGGGAAGCGCCTCGGGCGCGTCGCTCGGCGTGGCGGTCGCGCTGCTGCTGTTCGGCACCTCGCCGTCGAGCAGCCAATGGACGGTGCGGCTCGGCCTTACGGGCGCGGCCTTCGTCGGCGCGGTGCTGGCGGTGCTGCTCACGCTGCTGCTGGCGCGCGGCGTGCAGCAGACGCTGCGGCTGCTGCTGGCGGGCGTGATCGTCGGCGTGGTGCTCGGCGCCGCCAAGGACCTGATCACGCTCGCCTCGGCCGACATCCTGCAGGGGATTCAGGGCTTCATGCTCGGCAGCACCGGGCTGGTCGGCTGGAGCGCCTGCGCCGTGATGGGCGCGGTCGGCGCGGTCTGCCTGCTGCTCGGCTGGGCGCTGGCGCCGCTGCTCGACGGCCTCGCGCTCGGCGAGGCCACCGCGGCCAGCCTGGGCCTGCCGCTGGGCGCGATGCGCGCGGCGCTGGTCGCCGTGCTCGCGCTGGCCACCGGCACCGCCGTGGCGCAGACCGGGCTGATCGCCTTCGTCGGCTTGGCCGCACCGCACTTGGTGCGTTCGGCCGTCAAGACTACGCACGCCTGGCTGGTCGTGCTGTCCGCCGCGATGGGCGGCCTGTTGCTGATGGCGGCGGACCTGCTGGCGCGCTGGCTCGTCGCGCCCCAGGAACTGCCAGTCGGCGTGCTGACCGCGATGCTCGGCGGCAGCTACCTGCTGTGGCTCATGCACCGGCGCCGTGCACGGAGCGGCATGCTATGAAAAATATAGCAAAGAACTTGGAAGGGGAGAAGGCCGAGGGCCCCTCCGGCTTTGAAAGTCCAGCGCTCGAAGCGCGCTGCGTCAGCGCCGCGCTGGGCGCTGCCGAGGTGCTGCACGGCATCGACCTCGCGCTGGCGGCGGGACGCTGGACCAGCATCGTCGGCCCCAACGGCGCCGGCAAGTCGACACTCCTAAAGGTGCTCGCGGGCCTGCTCGCGCACCGCGGCGAGGTCCGGTTGTTCGAGCAGCCGCTCGGTTGCCTGCCGGGTCGCGTGCGTGCGCAGCGGCTGTCCTGGCTCGGCCAGGGAGGCGCGGGCGAGGGCGGTGCCGACGACCTGACGGTCTACGACGTCGCGATGCTCGGGCGGCTGCCGCACCAGCGCTGGCTCGCGGCGCCGAGCGGTGCCGACCGCGCCGCGGTCGAGCGTGCGCTGCGTGGCA
>JAQGLP010000284.1 GCA_028292835.1 Variovorax sp. | reverse complement strand
CCCCCGCATTGTTTCCGCACGGAAACGACCGCCTGCGCTTCAACATGATCGAGCAGCAGATCCGCCCCTGGGACGTGCACGACCCGCAGGTGCTGGAGCTGCTCGGCGCCATCCGGCGCGAGGACTTCGTGCCGCCCGCGCACCGCGCGCTGGCCTTCTTCGACATGGAAATCCCGCTCGAAGGCGCCAGCACCCCCGAGCCCGGCCAGTGCATGCTGTCGCCCAAGGTCGAGGCGCGCCTGCTGAACGACCTCAAGGTGCAGCCGCACGAGTCCATCCTGGAGATCGGCACCGGCTCGGGCTTCATGGCCGCGCTGCTGGGGCGCAGCGGCCAGCAGGTGCTGACGCTCGAAATCGACGCCGCGCTCGCGAACCGCGCGGCCGAGACGCTGCGGCGCAACGGCGCGTCCAACGTCGAGGTGCGCCATGCCGATGGCGCCGCGCCGCTGCCCGCCGGCAGCCGCTACGACGTGATCGTGCTGAGCGGCTCGGTCGCGCACGTGCCCGAGCCGCTGCTGGAGGCGCTCACCCTCGGCGGCCGGCTGGCGGCCATCGTCGGCGAGGACCCCATGATGCGCGCCACCTTCGTCACCCGCACCGGCGAGGGCCAGTGGCGCACGGCGCAGCCCTGGGACACCGTGGCGCCCCGGCTGCGCAACTTCCCCGAGCCGTCGCGCTTCAACTTCTGAGCGACCGGAGGCCTTCATGATCGAGCAGGTTTTCCCCGCCGGGCTGGCCGCCTGGTTCGCGCAGGACGCGGCAGCCCCGGCCGTGCTGCTCGACGTTCGCGAGCCCTGGGAGCGCCAGACCGCCAGCGTGCGGCCCGAGGGCTTCGCGCTGGTGGCGATTCCGATGAACGAGATCCCGGCGCGCCTGGCCGAGCTGGACGCCGGCCAGCGTATTGCCTGCCTGTGCCACCACGGCGCGCGCAGCCAGCGGGTGGCGATGTTCCTGGCGCAAAACGGCTTCGACGCCGTGGCCAACGTGAGCGGCGGCATCGATGCCTGGGCGATGCAGCACGACGCGACAGTGCCACGCTATTGAAGCCTGCCGCCCCACTCCCTCCCCTTTTTGTTCGACGATCGCCACCCGGCGGTTGACCGCTTCCGTTTTCGCCTGTCGGCAATTCCCAAGGACGTTCCATGCGCTGGCCCCGGCCGCTTCCCTTCTTCCTTACTTTGACCGCAACGCTGGCGGGCGCGCTCGCGCTGCCCGCACAGGGCCAGAGCCTGGTCGCGCTGTACGACGCGGCACGCGGCTACGACGCGGCCTACCAGTCGGCCCGCGCCCAGTACGACGCCAACCTGGCACGTGCCGCGCAGGCCGAGGCCGGCATCCTGCCCGCGGTGGGCCTGAGCGCGGGCACGTCGCGCACCCAGCTCGATATCAATACCTCCCAGGGCAGCGTGTCGCGCAACGTGCCGACGCAAAACATCGGCCTCAACGCGACGCAGCCGCTCTACCGCCCGGCCAACTGGGCCACCTACCAACAGGGCAAGGTGCAGGTCGAGATCGCGCGCGCGCTGCTCGATACCGCCGAACAGGACCTGATCGTGCGTCTCAGCCAGGCCTACTTCGACGTGCTGGCCAGCCAAGACAACCTGGCGCTGGTGCGGGCGCAGAAGGCGGCCGTGGCCGAGCAGTTGGCCGCCGCCAAGCGCAACTTCGAGGTCGGCACCTCGACCATCACCGACACGCGCGAGGCGCAGGCGCGCTACGACCTGGTGATCGCCCAGGAAATCGCCGCCGAAAACGACCTTCAGGTCAAGAAGATCGCGCTCGACCAGCTGGTCGGCCAGCCCGGCAGCGTACCCGCGCCGCTGCGCACGCCGGTCATGCTGCCGACGCTCGCGCCCGCCGACATTGACGCCTGGGTGGCGCAGGCCGACGATGTGAGCCCGGCGATCCGCCAGGCGCGTCTCGGTCTCGACGTGGCCACGCTGGAAGTGCAAAAGGCACAGGCCGGCCGCAAGCCCACGATCGACGCGAACCTCGGCTACAACGTCACCAACAACCCCAACGGCACCAGCGTCAGCACCACACGCTCGCGCATCAACGCCGCCAGCGTCGGCGTCGCCTTCAACCTGCCGCTCTTTGCCGGCTTCGCGGTGGAGAACCGCGTGAAGGAAACGCTGGCGCTGGAAGAACAGTCGCGCGCGCTGCTCGAATCGGCGCGGCGCAGCGTGACGCAGGCCACGCGCACCGCCTACCTCGGGCTGGTCTCGGGCGCGGGACAGGTGCGCGCGCTGGAGGCGGCCGAGGCATCGAGCCAGAGCGCGCTCGACGCCAACCGGCTGGGCTACCAGGTGGGTGTGCGCATCAACATCGACGTGCTCAACGCGCAGAGCCAGCTGTTCCAGACCAAGCGCGACCTCGCGGCGGCGCGCTACAACGTGCTGGTCGGCAACCTGAGACTGCGCCAGGCCAACGGCACGCTGGCGACGGACGACCTGCAGGCCATCAACGCCGTGCTGGCGCCACTGGACAGTGCGGGCGGCGCGGCGCCCGCCGCCCGGCCCGATACCGGG
>JAQGLP010000255.1 GCA_028292835.1 Variovorax sp. | reverse complement strand
AGTCGGTAACTCGCTCAAGGGCGACAACGTCGACCAAGACGCTGGCATCAAGCTGGTGATGAAGGCCATCGAGGCACCGCTTCGCGAAATCGTCAACAACGCCGGCGGCGAAGCCAGCGTGGTGGTGATCGCGGTGTTGGCCGGCAAGGGCAACTACGGCTTCAACGCACAGAACGACACCTACGGCGACATGCTGGAACTCGGCATCCTGGACCCGACCAAGGTGACCCGTACCGCGCTGCAGAACGCCGCCTCGGTGGCCTCGCTGCTGCTGACGACCGAAGCCATGGTTGCCGAAGCGCCGAAGGAAGAGTCCGGCGCCGGCGGCGGCGGCATGCCTGACATGGGCGGCATGGGTGGCATGGGCGGCATGGGCATGTAACTGGGTGCCTGCCGACCGGCTGAGCCGGATCGGTGGCACGCCACGAGAAAAGGTCGCTTCGGCGGCCTTTTTTTATTGCAGCTGGAAGGAGAACACGGCGCCCTTGCCGGATTGCGGCAGCAGGCGGATGTCGCTGCCATGAAGTTGCAGGATGCGCCGCACGATCACGAGGCCGAGGCCGCCGCTGCGGCCGCCCGACGAGGAAAACGCGGGCCGGGCGAAGAGCGCCGGCTGCAACTCGCTTGGAATGCCCGGCCCGGTGTCGCTGACTTCGACCCGCACGCCTTCTTTTTCCTGCCGCAGCGCCACCACGATTTCGCCGCCTGCGGGGGTGTGCCGGATCGCGTTGTCCAGCAGGTTGGTCAGCACGCGTTCGATCATGCCCAGGTCGGCCGTCACGACCGGCAGCCCTGCGGCGATGTCGGGCACCAGGCGCTGCTGGCGCGCCTCGGCCGCGAGCTCGAACTTCTGGAACACGTCCTGGACGAGGTCGGCCAGCGCAAAGCTTTCCTTCTCCGGCTTGACGACGCCGTACTCCAGGCGCGCCAGATCGAACAGCTCCTGCGCCAGCCGTGCCACCTTGCGACTTTGCGCGAGTGCGATCTCGAGGTAGCGGCGGCGTTCGGCGGCGTCCAGCGTGTCGGCCTTGAGCAGCAGGGTTTCCAGGTAGCCGTGCAGCGAGGTGAGCGGCGTGCGCAGGTCGTGCGAAATGTTGGCGAACAGCTCGCGCCGCTGCTGGTCCTGCGCCGTGAGTTCGTGCCATTGCTCGGCGATGCGCCGCGTCATCCGGGCGAACGCCTGTCCCAGCGTGGCGATCTCGTCACGGCCTTCGCCGGCACGCTCGAGGGCGGGCACGGCGCCCTCGAGCGCCGTCACGTCTCCGCTTTCGAAACGGCGCACGACATCCGTCAGCTCGCGCAGCGGCCGGGTGATCAGGCGAAAGGCCGCCAGTCCCGCCAGCAGGCCCAGCAGCGCCACCAGCGCCATCGACCACAGCGTGGTGCGCAGCACGTTGGTGGCCGCGACATGGGCCACCAGCGCATCGCGCTCCTCGCCGAACAGCACCACATAGACATAGCCGACCTCGCGGCCGTCGACCTTGAGCGGCGCCGCGCTGAACACCTTGCGTGCACCGTCGTCGCCGCGCGGGTCGTCGCCGACGATGGGCAGTGGCGCGCCGGCCAGCAGCAGCCGGATCGGCGCCACGTCGACCCGGTCGCGCTTGAGGTGTCCGGGCGGCGCGGCCTGCGCCTGGATGCGGCCGTCCAGGCCCAGCAGGTAGACCTCGACGCTGGGATTGACCGCCATCAGCTTGTCGAACAGGTCGCGCACCGCGGCCTCATTGAGCCCACCGCGCTCCATCAGGGCCGCGTTGTCCGCGATATGGGCCGCCAGGCCGCTGGAGAGGCGCTGCATCACCTCCTGCTCGTAGCGGCCGTTGGCCTTCATCTGCAGCCAGGCCGATGCGCCGCAGCAGGCGAGCAACAGCGCCGCGAACACCGCGGACAGGCGTTGCGACAAGCTGCCACGCCACCTCATGCCCCGGCCTCCTGCGCGGCGGGCACCGCCAGCTTGTAGCCGCGCCCCCATACCGTGAGGATGCGGCGCGGTTGCGCCGGGTCGGCTTCGACCTTCATGCGCAGGCGGTTGATGTGGGTGTTGACCGTGTGCTCGTAGCCGTCGTGCCGGTAGCCCCACACCTGGTTGAGCAGGTCCAGGCGCGAGAACACCTTGCCCGGATGGCACGCGAAAAAATACAGCAGGTCGAATTCGCGCGGCGTCAGCTCGACCGGCCTGCCATCGACCCGCACCTCGCGCGCGACCGGGTCGATGCGCAGGTTGTCCAGGTCGAGGCTGCCCGACGCCATGCGTGCATCGCGCGAAAGCGCGTCGGTGCGCCGCAACAGGGCCCGCACGCGCGCGACCAGCTCCAGCACCGAAAACGGCTTGGCGAGGTAGTCGTCGGCACCCAGCTCCAGGCCCAGGATGCGGTGCACTTCGCTGGAGCGCGCGCTGGTGATGATGATGGGCGTGTAGCGCGTCATCGCGCGGGCCCGGCGGCAGATTTCGAGGCCGTCGACGCCCGGCAGCATCAGGTCGAGGATCAGCGCGTCCCAGCTTCCGCGCTCGAGCTCGCGCAGGCCCGCATGCCCGTCGGCCGCATGCGCCACGGCATAGCCCTCGTCGCGCAGGTGCATGCGCAGCAGCTCGGCGATGTGGGGATCGTCCTCGACGATCAGGATGCGTTTGACGGAATCCATGACGCCAAATTGTCCTGCGATACCGCCCGCGCGGTTGTCACGATTAATTGAACTCTTCGTGATGAATCGGCCACCGGGCGGGGCGGACACTGCGTTCCATGAACCCCGATACCACGGTCCCGCGCAACGCCCCGGTCCACCCGGCGTGGATGCGCATCACGCACTGGCTCAACGCCGTCGCGGTGCTGGTGCTGGTCGCGAGCGGCTGGCGCATCTACGACGCGTCGCCCCTGTTCGGGTTCACCTTCCCGGCGTCGGTGACGCTCGGCGGCTGGCTCGGCGGCGCCCTGCAATGGCACTTCGCGGCGATCTGGGTGCTGGCCGTCAACGGCCTGGTCTACCTGGCGATGAACCTGGCGAGCGGCCGGCTGTTTTCCAAGTTCTTCCCGCTGTCGCCGGCCGGCATCTGGCGCGACGCGCTCGCCGCGCTGCACGGCAAGCTCTCGCACGCCGATCCGCGGCGCTACAACCACGTGCAGCGCTTCGCCTACCTGTTCGTGATGTTCGACCTGGTGCTGCTGGTGCTGTCGGGCCTCGTGCTCTGGAAGTCGGTCCAGTTCCCGCTGCTGCGCGAACTGCTGGGCGGCTACGAATTCGCCCGCCGCATCCATTTCTTCGCGATGGCCGCGCTGGTGGCTTTCGTGGCCGTGCACCTGGTAATGGTCGCGCTGGTGCCGCGCACCCTGTGGACGATGCTGGGCGGCCACGCGAAGGAGACAGCCGCATGAAGCTCTTCCAACACCCCGCGCCGCACGGCATGGACAGGGACGCCGCACTCGCGGAGGCGCGCCAGCTGCTCGCGCGCCGCATCGACCCGCCGGCGCGCCGCGCCTTCCTGCAGCGCTCGTTGACACTGGGCGGCCTGTCGCTGCTGGGCGGCTGCAGCATCACCGACAACAGCGGCGTCGAGGCGGCGCTGACCCGCATCTCGCGCTTCAACGATGCGGCGCAGGCATGGCTGTTCGATCCGAACCGGCTGGCGCCGACCTACCCCGAATCGATGATCACGCGCCCGTTTCCGTTCAACGCCTACTACGGAGAGGATGAGGTCCGCCAGGTCGACGAGGCCGGCTACCGGCTGGAAGTCACCGGCCTGGTCGCCGACAGGCGCCGCTGGACGCTGGCCGAGCTGCGCGCCATGCCGCAGCGGGACCAGGTGACGCGCCACATCTGCGTCGAGGGCTGGAGCGCCATCGGCAAGTGGGGCGGCGTGCCCTTCGCCGATTTCCTGCGGCGCGTGGGCGCCGACACGGGCGCGAAGTACGTCGGCTTCAAGTGTGCCGACGATTACTACACCAGCATCGACATGCCCACGGCGCTGCACCCGCAGACGCTGCTCACGCTCAGCTACGACGGCCAGCCGCTGCCCCCCAAGTACGGCTTCCCCATGAAGCTGCGCATGCCCACCAAGCTGGGCTACAAGAATCCGAAGCACATCCAGGCGATCTTTGTCACCAACACCTACCCTGGCGGCTACTGGGAAGACCAGGGCTACAACTGGTTCGGCGGCAGTTGAGCCCGCGGGCTCGACGCTGCCGGAACGCGCGGCCGTGTTCTCTTGAACCGTGCCATCTTGCAACCTGACTCTCGAGGACACCGAAATGAACAAGCTCACCACCACCCTGCTGGCCGCCTGCATGGCCGCCGGCGCCGTCTCGTCCTGGGCCGCCGATGAAATGAAGAAGGACGCCATGGGCAACGATGCCATGGCCAAGGACGGCATGACCCAGAAGGGCATGGCGAAAGACGGCATGAAGAAAGACTCCATGGCGAAGGACTCCATGTCCAAGGACGGCATGAAGAAGGACTCGATGGGCCGCGACGGCATGGCCAAGGACGGCATGAAAAAGGACAACATGATGAAGAAGGACGAGATGAAGCAGTAGCCGTCCCCACGCCCGGACGGAGATTCGTCATGCTGCTGTTCATCCTGTCGTACCTGGGCGGCGCGCTGACGATTCTCGCGCCGTGCATCCTGCCGGTCGTTCCGTTCGTCTTCGCGCGGGTCGACCAGTCCTTCGTCAAGAGCGGACTGCCCCTGCTGGCGGGCATGGCGCTCACCTTCGCGGGCGTGGGAACGCTCGGCGCCGTCGCCGGGGCATGGGCGGTCCAGGCCAACGAATACGGCCGCATGGCGGCCATCGCGCTGCTCGCGCTCATGGGCGCGACGCTGGTCGCGCCCCGCTTGGCCGAACGCCTGACCCGGCCGCTGGTGGCGCTCGGCTCGCGCCTGTCCAACGCGGCGCGGCAACGCGCGGGCACGGCCGCCAGCCCCGCCTTGCCGTCGTTGCTTCTCGGCATCGCGACCGGCCTGCTGTGGGCGCCCTGCGCC
>JAQGLP010000244.1 GCA_028292835.1 Variovorax sp. | reverse complement strand
AGGCCGCCCGTTCGCTCCAGGGCAACGCCATGGCCGACGCGCTGCCGCTGTTCGAGGCGCTGGCCACGGCCGACGCGCAGGAGGCCGGCGGCGCGCACACCACGCCCGGGACGCTGGACCTGCCCCTGTCGCCCTCGCTCTCGCTGCGCCTGCGGCTGACTCCGATCGACCGAGGCTGACCCATGCACGCTGCCACCCCCGAATCGCACGACGTCGTGATCCTGGGAGGCGGACTGGCCGGCCTCACGCTCGCGCTGCAGCTCAAGCAGCGCTTCGCCGACCTCGACGTGCTGGTGCTGGAGCGGCGCGGCCACCCGGTGCCGCACGCCACGCACAAGGTCGGCGAGTCGTCGGTGGAGATCGGCGCGCACTATTTCAGCGAGGTGCTGGGGCTCAAACCCCACCTGCAGGGTGCACAGCTGCGCAAGTTCGGCTTCCGCTTTTTCTTCTCCGAGGGCCGGCGCGACATCGACCGGGTGACCGAGCTGGGTGCCAGCCGGCCGCTCGCGGTCGCGAGCTACCAGATCGACCGGGGCATCTTCGAGAACCACCTGGCCGAGGAGGCGCGGCGCCGCGGCGTGCGCTTCGTCGACCGGGCGGTGGTGTGCGGCATCGAGCTGGACGAGAGCCAGGGCCCGCACCGCATCCGCTGGACGCAGGCGGACACGCCGCGCGAGGCCCGGTGCCGATGGGTGGTCGATGCCTGCGGGCGCGCCGGGCTGCTCAAGCGCAAGCTCGGGCTGGCCGAGCCCAACGCGCACGAGGCCAACGCCGCGTGGTTTCGCATCGGCGAGCGCATCACGATCGACGACTGGTCGGACGACCCCGGCTGGCGCGCGCGCTGCGATCCGCCGGCGCGCTGGCTCTCGACCAACCACCTGGTGGGCACGGGCTACTGGGTCTGGCTGATCCCGCTCGCCTCGGGCTCGCACTCGGTGGGCATCGTGGCCGACCCGCGCATCCACCCGCTGGCGGACTTCGACACCTTCGACAAGGCCATGGCGTGGCTCGGGCGCTGGCAGCCGGCGCTGTTCGACGCGCTCGACGGCAAGCGCCACCTGCTGCAGGACTTCGCCTTTTTCCGCGATTTCTCCTACGGCTGCAAACAGGTCTTCTCGGGCCAACGCTGGGCGCTCACCGGCGAGGCGGGCCTCTTCCTCGACCCCTTCTACTCGCCCGGCAGCGACTTCATCGCCATCGGCAACACCTTCATCACCGACCTGGTGGCGCACGACCGCGCCGGGCGCCGGCTCGACGCCCGTGCGCAGCTCTACGACCAGATCTACCACTCGTTCTACGACAGCACGCTGGCGCTCTACCAGGACCAGTACGCGCTGTTCGGCGACCCCGAGGTGCTGCCGGTCAAGGTGCTCTGGGACTATGCCTACTACTGGGGCGTGCTGTCGCAGCTCTTCTTCCAGCAGCGCCTGACCGACCTCGCGCTGCTCGGCGCCGTACGCGACGAGCTGGCGCACTGCCAGCGGCTCAACCTCGCGGTGCAGGCGTTCCTGCGCGCATGGTCGAGCACGAGCGCCAAGCGCAACCCGGCGGTAATGCTCGACCAGGCGGCGCTGCCCTGGTTCGCCGAGCTCAACCGCAGCCTGGCCGACCGGCTCGACGATGCTCAGGTCCGCCAGCGGCTGCGCGACTCGACGGCGCAACTGCAGGCGCTGGCCGCCGAGATCCTGCAGCGCGCCCAGGACGAGCACCCGTCGCTCGACAGCGGCGCGCTGCGCCTGCTGCTCGCCTCGAAAACGGCTGCGGGGCCGCCGTCGGAGGCCCTGCTTTTCGCGGCCGCCTGAGCCCTGTGCCGCCGCTCCGGCGCGGTCGCGAGGCACCTTGGAGCCGGTCGACGCCAGCAGATTTACTCAACTTTACCTCGCCTTCAAGCCCGCGATCCGCCCGGCACCCACCATCATGGCCATGACCACGCCCCAACTGTTGATGATCGAAGACGACGCCCGCCTCGCGCAGATGGTGGGCGAGTACCTGGGTCAGTCGGGCTACGGTTTCACCCACGCGGCCGATGGCGGCGGCGGGCTGGAGCAGCTGCAGCAGCGCGCGCCCGACCTGGTCATCCTCGACCTCATGCTGCCCGACATCGACGGGCTGGAGGTGTGCCGGCGCATCCGCGCGCTGCCCGGCGCACCCGCCAGGGTGCCGGTGCTGATGCTTACCGCCAAGGGCGACCCGATGGACCGCATCGTCGGGCTGGAGCTGGGCGCCGACGACTACCTGCCCAAACCCTTCGAGCCGCGCGAGTTGCTGGCGCGCATCCGCGCCGTGCTGCGCCGTCGGGGCGAGGGTGCCGTGCCGGAGGCCGCGGCCAGCACCGTGCTGCGCTTCGGCACGCTCGAGATCGACCGTGACGCCCGCACGGTGACGGTCGGCGGGGCGCCGTGCGACCTGACCTCCTACCAGTTCGACCTGCTGGTGGCGATGGCCGAGCGCGCCGGCCGCGTGCTCACGCGCGACCAGATCATGGAGGCCGTGCGCGGGCGCGAGCTCGAGGCCTTCGACCGCTCCATCGACGTCCACATGGGCCGCATCCGCGCCGCCATCGAGGTCGACGCCAAGACGCCCAAGCGCATCCTGACCGTGCGCGGCGTGGGCTATGTGTTCGCCAAGCAGCAGGACTGATGCTGAACCTGTACCGACGGCACCTCTACGTCCGCATCTGGCTGGCGGTGGTGGCCGGCGTGTTCATCCTCACGCTGGCGGCCAACTGGGTGGTGCGCGAAGTGGCCGAGAGCGAGCGCGAGCGCCTGTCGGCGTTGCCGCGCGAGGTCGAGGTGCTCGACGCGCAGGAGCGTCCCATCGGAAGCGGCAAGGCGGTGCGCGTGCCCGGCCAGCGGCTGGAATTCGACCTCACGCTCGACGACGGGCGGCAGCTCTCGCTGCGTGTGGCGCCGCGCGACCGCCGCGCGAGCGCGAATGTCCTGTCGCCCTGGCGCACGCCGTTCGGCCTGGGCTGGATGATCGCGCTGGTCGGCGTGGCGGTGGCGCTGGGCGTCTATCCGATCGTGCGGCGCCTCACCCAGCGCCTCGAAGCCTTGCAGCGCGGCGTGCAGCGCTGGGGCGAGGGGGACCTGTCGGTGCGCGTGGCCGAGGACGGGCACGACGAGGTGGCCGACCTGTCGCACCGCTTCAACGCGGCGGCGGCGCGCATCGAGACGCTGGTGCGCTCGCACAAGTCGCTGCTGGCCAACGCCTCGCACGAGCTGCGCTCGCCCCTCACACGCATCCGGATGTCGCTGGAGCTGATGGGGGGAGAGATGGTCCCCGAGGGGGCGGCTCCCGGCTGGGGGCGGCCCGGCGGTGGCTGGGGCGCCCCCACGCTCGGCACGAGCTCGTCGACAGGGGCGCGCGCCGAGATCGCCCGCAACATCGCCGAGCTCGACCAGCTGATCGACGAGATCCTGCTGGCCAGCCGGCTCGACGCCAGCGAGGCCGACATCGGCACGCTGGAGCCGGTCGACCTGACCGGGCTGGCCGCCGAGGAATGCGCCCGTTCGGGCGCCGAGCTCGACGTGGCCGAGGGCACGGGCGGCGCGGCGCTGACCGTGACAGGCGTGTCGCGCCTCTTGCGCCGGGCGGTGCGCAACCTGCTGGAGAACGCCGGACGCTACGGCGCGGGCGAGATTGGCGTCGAGCTGTCCGCTACCGAGGGCTTCGCGCTGGTGCGCGTCAACGACCGCGGCCCGGGCGTGCCGGCCGCGCTGCGCGAGCGCATCTTCGAGCCGTTCTACCGCCTGCCCGGGGCCAGCGAGCGCCACGGTGGCGTCGGGCTCGGGCTGGCGCTGGTCAAGTCGATCGTGCAGCGCCACGGCGGCTCGGTGCGCTGCGAGGAGCGTGCCGGCGGCGGCGCCAGCTTCGTGATGGCATTGCCAAGGAAATAACGCCCTGGTTCCCCGACCAGCCTGCGCAGGCAGCTATCAATTCGATAGCGATCCGCGCCCCTAGAATCCCCGTCATGCAGAGATCGCACATCGTCCGCCCCGCGGCCATGGTTTGGGGGGCGGTTGTCTACATGCCGGTGGGCGTCAACTACCTGGGCTTCGCGCTGGTGCTGGCCGCGCTGCTCCTGGCCGGCCAGTGGCGCGAGCGTGCCTCTCGCGTGCGCGCGCATGCGCTGTGGTGGCCGGTCGCGGCCTACGTCGCCTGGACCTTCATCGTGCTGGCGCTCGGGCCGCACTACCCGCAGACCCCATCGAACCTAGCGCACGGACTGCGCATCGCCGCCACGCTGCTGATGGCGCTGGCGCTCACGCGCGAGGAGGCGCTGTGGGCGCTGCGCGGCTTTGTCGCGGTCACCCTCCTCAACCTCGTGATGATCGCGCTCTACTACACGGTCGGCTTTCCGGTCTACGAGGCGTGGCGCGGCACCCTGATGGAAGTCGGCAACAAGTCGATCAGCAACGCGCTGCTGTTCGCCGTGTTCGGCGCCAGCGCCGCGGTGCTGGGCTTCGCCTGGCTCGCCGCGCGCCGCTGGGGCCCTGCGGTGGCCGCTTTCGCCTTCCCGGTGGCGGTGGCGGTGGTCGACGCCACCGCGCTCATCTCGCGCACCGCCGTGCTCGGGCTGCTGGTGGCGGTGGCGCTGGCCGCCCTGCACCAGTGGCGCCGACGGCTGCACCTGGTGGCGCCGGCGCTGCTGCTGGGTGGCGCGCTGGCCGCCGCCGCGCTCTGGCAGGCGCCCGCCATCCAGACCAAGATGGCGCTCGGCCTGCAGGAACTGGAGGCGGCGCAGGCGGGCGCGGTATCCAAGGGCAGCTGGGTCATCCGTTTCTACATGTACCGCGACACGGCGCGCATGATCGCCGACCGGCCGCTCGCCGGCTGGGGCATCGGCGGCTGGACCGACCAGTGGCATCTGCGCGGCCCCGCCCTGCTGGCCGACTCGAACATGCCGCACAACGACTTCCTCTGGATGGGCGCGCAGGCCGGCGTGCCCGGCGCCCTGAGCCTGCTCGTGATCATGGGGGTGGGACTGTGGCTGGCCTGGCACCGGCGCGACCTGACGGGACGGCTGGCCCTGGTCGCGATGCTGGTGCTGATGCTGGCCACCAGCGTGAACTCGGCGCTGCGCGACGCGCAGATCGGGCTCAGCCTGCTGTGGGTGGCGATGCTCTACCTGCGGCTGGCCGGGGAGCCGGACGAGCCCTGGCGCGAACTGGCGCCGCGACTCCGGGCTATCCGACGCAGCCGAGCGGCCTGAACACCGAGACCCACGCCACCGTCGCGATGCGCTACAGCATGCAGACGGCCGCCCTGTCCTCCTCAGACAGTCCTTGTCACTCCATCTTGATGTTCGCCATCTTGGCGATGTGCTGCAGGCGATCCAAATCACCCTGAATGACTTCCTTGAAATCATTCGGTGTTCCGCCCACCGGGGTGAGCAGTTCTGAATTGAACCGGGCCACGATTTCCGGGTCGCGCAGCACCGCATTCAGGTCCGCGTTCAACTTTTCGACCACGGCAGGGGGCACGTCCTTCGACGCTACCAATCCATGCCACAAGCTGGATTCGTAGCGCACGCCGCTCTCGGCGAGCGTCGGGACGTCGGGCAGCGCCGCAATACGCTTGGGCGTGGTGACGGCGAGCATCCGGACTTTGCCGCCTTTGGCGAGAGCCCTGGCACCTGTGACACCCGCGAACATCATGTCGATCTGGCCGCTCGCCAAGTCCGCAATCGCACCGCTGTTGCCCTTGTAGGGCACATGGTTGAGCTTGACGCCGGTTATCAAAGCAAAGTTCTCGTTCGAGAAATGCCCCAGGCTGCCAATCCCAGCCGATCCATAGTTGATGCTTCCAGGCGATTTTCGGGCCTTGTCCAGCAACTCTCCGACCGTGGCGTATTTCAGGCTGGACACCAGGACGCTGGGTTGCGTGGCGAACTGGATGATGGGCTGGATGGCAGCGAGAGGATCGGATGACTTTTTCGAGACCACTGCATTCGCTGCGTAGGCTCCCGAGATGACCAACAACGTATAGCCGTCCGAGGGTTCTCGCAGGGCCTTTTCGGCACCGAGGTTGCCGCCGGCACCGGGGTAGTTGTCGACGATGACCGTGTAGCCGCGCAGCGCGCCGAGCTTGGTGGCAATTTGTCGCGCGACGATGTCGGATTCACCGCCAGCCTGGAATGGGACGACGAAGTGGATGGGCTTGGCAGGATAAGCGCCTTGTGCCGAGGCAAAGGGCGTGGCCAGGGCGCAACTCGCAAGGAAGATGAATCGGCGGGTGTACTTCAAGGAATGTCTCCATGTAGGTTGAAGTCGCGGGCTGCGCCTGCGAAACCTGTTCGTTGGAAATAGGCGGATCGGTCCGAAGTATCGTCCAGATACTTTCTATATGCAACTGGTATACCATGTGGACACATTCAAAATTCATGTCTATACTTGCCCGTCATGAACACCAAACCCCCCGCCGAATCGGAAGCCGTCCAGGACACCGAGCCCACGCTCGCTCTCTCGGAGCTGGCACACAAGGCCATGATGGGAATGCTGCTCAGTGGTGAACTCGCACCCAACGAAGTCGTGACGGAACGCCAGATTGCCCTTCAGCTGGGCATTTCACGAACACCCCTGCGCGAGGCCGTGCGTCGCCTGGAGGGCGAGCGGTTCCTGGAGCGCCAGCGCAGCGGCGCCCTGGTGGTGCGCGCCCTGCCCGTCGAGGAGTACATGCACATCCTCAACGTGCGGCGGCTGGTCGAGGGCGAAGCCGCAAGACTGGCCGCGGGCCGCGTGCCGCGGGCGGAACTCGAACACCTCAAGAGCCGCATCGGCGAAGCGTTGAAGCTGCCCGACGACGCGGTCACGCCGGAGTTCGCCGCGAGTGACCGCGACCTGCACGCACTGATCGCCGCGGCTTGTGGGAACCCGGTGCTGCAGCAGGTCATCGACGACCTGAAGACGCGCACGTCGATGTTCAAGTTCGGCCGCCTGCCCTCGCGTCGCAAGAGCGTGTGCGCCGAGCACCTGGCCATCATCGACGCCCTGATCGCAGGGGACGCCCAGCGGGCGCAGCAAGCCATGCAGGACCACGTCGACCAGGTCCGACTCATGATCCTCGCGCGCCTCGGCGGCCAATAGGCAGCGGAACAACCCACTTTTTTTCGTCGTGACGAGGTGCCTTGGCGGTGCCTCGTCGGCTTGGCCCTGCGCCGAGTTCACTTACATCGCAAACAGGAGACTCGCATGACAGACGCATACCACGGCAAATCCAACTGGCTCGCCGCCGACATGAAAGACCCGGCCGAATGGATGATCCAGCTTTCCGAAGCCCAGATCGCCGACCTCGACCGCGCATTGGACTCTGCCAAGTCGGCCGGTGTCACGATCGACAAGCTGACCAAGGAAAGCTTTCCGCTCGAAGTCTTCGACAAGCTGGTGCCGGAAATCCAGGACCGCCTGGAAAACGGACGCGGCATCGTCGTGCTGCGCGGCCTGCCTGCCGAGAAATACTCGCGTGACGAGCTGCGGCTGATGTACTGGGGCATGGGTCTCTACCTGGGCACTGCCGTCTCGCAAAGCAGCAAGGGCGACCTGCTGGGCGACGTTCG
>JAQGLP010000227.1 GCA_028292835.1 Variovorax sp. | reverse complement strand
GATGTCTGGAGGGATCATGGGACAAAAAAAACCGGCGCGCCCTGCGGCGGCTCGACCGGGAAGCACACGCGGGAAGAAACACCGCGGACCCGGCTTTGCCGGACCGCCGGTCTTGCCCCCTGCAAGGGGGCGGGCGGCCACACGAAGTGGGCAAGCCTGGGGGTGAGTTTTATCCACAGGCCAGCCCGGCCGCCACGCCGCCGAACAGGTCACCCTCGACCAGCGGCACGCCCGCGAAGCTCCTGCGCAGGGCCTGCTGGAACGGCCGCAACGCCGACGAGCCGCCGGTGAGGTAGATCGCATCGAGGTCGCCGCTGCGCAGCCCGGCGCGCTTCACGCAGGCATGCGCGCAGGCCACCACCGGTTCGAGCAGCGCGGCGAGCTGCTGCGCCAGGTCGGCCGGCGAGAGCGAGGCCGCCAGGCCCGCTTCGGCGCAGGAGAGGTCGATCCGGGCCTCGGCATCCGTCACGGAGCTGTCGATCTTGGCCCGCTCGACCTCGCTCGCGATGCGGTGGCCGTGGCGTTCCTCCAGCACGGTCATGAGGCGGTCGTGCAGCCGCGTCTCGGCGTAGCTGGTGCGCAGGTCTTGCGCCTGGCGGACCGCCCGGGGCGCGTAGAGCCAGTTGATCAGGTGCCAGGACGAGAGCTCGAAGAACACCTTGTTCGGCACCTCGCGCCCCTGCGCGCCGGTGTGGCGAAAGCCGAGCTGCGGCATCACGCGCTCGAGGTTGAGCCGCTGGTCGAAGTCGGTGCCGCCGATGTGCACGCCGGTGGTGGCCAGCACGTCGGCGCCACGGTCGGCGCGCGTTGCGCGGTCCGGGCCGACGCGCACCACCGTGAAGTCCGAGGTGCCGCCGCCGATGTCCACGATCAGCACCAGCGATTCCCGGGCCACGCGCTGCTCGTAGTCGAAGGCCGCGGCGATCGGCTCGAGCTGGAAGGCGATGTCGCGAAAGCCCGCCGCCCGCGCGGCTTGGCGCAGGCTGTCTTCGGCGCGCTGGTCGCGCTTCGGGTCGTCGTCGACGAAGTGCACCGGCCGCCCGATCACGACGCGCTCCGGGCGCCGGCCGAGTTCGCGGGCGGCCCGCGAGCCCAGCTCGTGCAGGAAGCGCGCGATGATGTCCTCGAAGCTCACGAGCCCGTCATAGACGGCCGTCTTCTCCTGCATCAGCGCGCTGCCAAGCAGGCTCTTGAGCGAGCGCATCAGCCGGCCCTCGGTGCCGGCCAGGTAGAGCGCGATGGCTTCGCGGCCGAAGTGGGTGCTGCGGTCTTCCGCGTTGAAGAAGAGGGCGGTCGGCAGGGTGATCGCGGCGCCCTCGATGGGCAGCAGGCGCACGCTGCCGCCCACGCTGCAGGCGACCGCGGAGTTCGAGGTGCCGAAGTCGATGCCGATCAGGGTTTCAGTTTGCATGGCCGTGCTCAATCAAAAACACCGTGGAATCGGCTTTGCCGGGCCCCTGGTGTTGCCCCCTGGGAGGGGGCGGGCGGCCACACGAAGTGGGCCAGCCTGGGGTGAGTCAAGCCTCCCGGCGAAGCGCCGGGAACAGGATCACGTCGCGGATGCTCGGCGAGTCGGTCAGGAGCATCATCAGGCGGTCGATGCCGATGCCGCAGCCGCCGGTGGGCGGCATGCCGTATTCGAGCGCACGCACGAAGTCGTGGTCGTAGAACATCGCCTCGTCGTCGCCCGAGTCCTTGGCGGCAACCTGCGCCTGCAGGCGTGCGGCCTGGTCTTCGGCGTCGTTCAATTCCGAGAAGCCGTTGCCGAACTCGCGGCCGGTGATGTAGAGCTCGAAGCGCTCGGTTACCTCCGGGCGCTCGTCGTTGGCGCGCGCCAGCGGCGAGATCTCGGTCGGGTGCTCCATGATGAAGGTCGGCTGCCAGAGCTTGTCCTCGACCGTCTCCTCGAAGTACATGACCTGCAGGCCGGCCAGGCTGCGCTGCGAAAGCTTGTTCTTCTCTTCGCTCAGGCCGAGCTTGCGCAGCGCGTTGACGAGCCAGGCGCTGTCGTCGACGCCCGCGCCGGCCTCGGTGTGCTTCAGGATCGCTTCGCGGATCGTGAGGCGCTCGAAAGGCGGGGTCAGGTCGACCGGCTTGCCCTGGTAGGTCAGCTGCTGCGCGCCCACGGCCTTATCGGCGATCGCGCGGATGAGCGTCTCGGTGAAGTCCATCAGGTCGCGGTAGTTCCAGTAGGCCGCGTAGAACTCCATCATGGTGAACTCGGGGTTGTGCCGCACCGAGATGCCCTCGTTGCGGTAGCTCCGGTTGATCTCGAAGACGCGCTCGAAGCCGCCGACGATCAGGCGCTTCAGGTACAGCTCGGGCGCGATGCGCAGGAACATCTCCTGGTCGAGCGCGTTGTGGTGCGTCTTGAAAGGCTTGGCGTTGGCGCCGCCCGGGATCGGGTGCAGCATCGGTGTCTCGACCTCCAGGAAGTCGTGGGCCACCATGAACTCGCGCAGCGCGGCGACGGCCTTGCTGCGTGCCATGAAGCGTTGGCGCGCCGCCTCGTCGGTGATGAGGTCGACGTAGCGCTGGCGGTACTTCTGCTCCTGGTCGGCCATGCCGTGGAACTTGTCGGGCAGCGGGCGCAGGCTCTTGGTGAGCAGGCGCAGCCTCGTCACCTTGACCGACAGTTCGCCGGTGCGGGTCTTGAAGGCGTGGCCCTCGGCCGCCACGATGTCGCCCAGGTCCCAGCGCTTGAACTCGGCATAGGCTTCCTCGCCGATGGCGTCGCGCGTGACGTAGAGCTGGATGCGGCCGGTGGCGTCCTGCACGGTCGCGAAGCTGGCCTTGCCCATGACGCGCTTCAACATCATGCGGCCAGCCACGCTGACAGCGACGGGCTCGGCCTCCAGCGCTTCGGCGGCGGTGTCGCCGTGCGCGGCGAGCAAGGCGGCGGCGCGGTGCTGCGGCTTGAAGTCGTTGGGGAACGCCACGCCACGGCCCTCGGCCTGCGCTGTGCGCAGCGCCTTGAGCTTGTCGCGGCGTTCGGCCATCAGCTGGTTCTCATCGACAGCGGGCGCGGTCGCGGCGGAGGGCGCGGACACGGGAACGGAGGGGGTCAGGAAATCGGACATGGGGGAGGGGCTTCGACGCGCGCGAGGAGCTCGCGCAGAGCCAGGCATTTTAACCGCCCGCTTTTTCAGGCGAATCGGGCGACAGCGCCCGTGTGACGTGCGAAAGTTGCTATCAATTCAATAGCGTAATGAATTTCGGCCTCAAGGCACGATGTCGGCGCGCGCCAACAGGTCGCCCACCAGTTCCAGGCGCATCAGCGGGCTGTCGAGCGCCATCAGTCGCTGCCTGAGCTCGACGGGCATCGGCAGCAGCTCGCACCAGCGGTTGGCCAGCCAGCCGCAGTCGCCGTAGCGCAGGGGCTCGGCGAGGGGCAGCCGCAACTCGCCCCGGCCTTCGGCGCGGTGCTGCTCCAGCGTCGCCACCAACTGCCGCAGCGCGGCGGCCACAGGCAGCAGGTCGTCCGGCACGTCGACCGCGAGGTCGTCGGGCAGCAGCTCGGCTTCGGCGGTCCAGAGGCCGTGTTTTTGCCGCACGCTCTGCTCGATGCGAAAACGCTGCGCGCCCAGGCATTCGATCTGCACCAGTCCGGGCTGCGGGACGTTGAATTCACGAATGAAGGCCAGCGTGCCGACCGCCGCGAAGCTTTCGGCCTCGGCGCCGGCCACGCGCACCTCGTTGCCGCGCGTCAGGCTGACCACGCCGAAAGGCGCGCCCACCTTGTGGCAGCGGCCAATCATGTCAAGGTAGCGCACTTCGAAGATCCTTAGCGGCAACAGGCCGCCGGGAAACAGCACGGTGCCCAGCGGGAACAGCGGCAGCGCGTGCAACAGGGGTGGTGGGGTCATGGTCTGCCTTTTGCATGGCTATCATCCACTCGTCTTCCTCTATGGCGTCCCATGCTCTATCAAATTCCTTCTTTTTTGCTGGATGTGATTGTCGGTCTGCTGGGCGGGGCCTGCCTGCTGCGGCTCTACATGCAGTACCACCGCATGCCTTTCGGCAATCCGCTGGGACGCTTCGTGTTCGCGGTGAGCGACTGGATCGTGCTGCCGCTGCGGCGCATCGTGCCGTCCTTCAGGCGCTGGGACATGGCCAGCGGCGTGGCCGCCTGGCTGCTGGTGCTGGCCAAGTACCTGCTGATGTCGCTGCTGATCGGCGCGCTGCGGTTCGGCAGCCTGCCGCTGCTGTCGCTGTTCGGACTGCTGCAGCTCGCCGTGTCGGGCCTGACCGCGCTGCTGATCGTCTATGCCGTGCTGTCGTGGGTGCCCAATGCATCGGCGATGCTGCACGACCTGATAGCGCGACTGGCCGAGCCGCTGGTGCGGCCGCTGCGCCGCTTCATCCCGCCGGTGGGCGGGGTCGACCTGTCGCCGCTGGCCGCGATCGTCCTGCTGCAGGTGGGCGCCATCGTGATCGGCAACCTGCTCGGCTGGGCCTACACGCTGGGGTGAAGCACCGGCCCCGGGCTCAAAGCACGGCGTCGGCCGGCTGGCGCAGCAGCATCGCGAGCGAGCCGGCGATCGTCTTGCGCAGTTCGCGGCGGTCGCAGATGAAGTCGATGGCACCCTTGGCCAGCAGGAACTCGGCGCGCTGGAAGCCCTCGGGCAAGGTCACGCGCACGGTCGACTCGATCACGCGCGGGCCGGCGAAGCCGATCAGCGCCTTGGGCTCGGCGATCACGATGTCGCCGACGAAGGCGAAGCCGGCCGACACGCCGCCCATGGTCGGGTCGGTCAGCACGCTGATGTAGGGGAGGCCCTTCTTCGCCAAGCGCGTGAGCGCCGCGTTGGTCTTGGCCATCTGCATGAGCGACAGGAGCCCCTCCTGCATGCGCGCGCCGCCGGTGGCCGTGAAGCAGATGAAGGGCACCTTCTGCTCGATGGCGGTCTCCACGCCGCGCACGAAGCGCTCGCCGACCACGCTGCCCATGCTGCCGCCCATGAATTCGAACTCGAAGCAGGCGGCCACCACGTTGATGCTGTGCACCGAGCCGCCCAGCACGACCAGCGCGTCGGTCTCGCCGGTGTCCTCCAGCGCCTGCTTCAGGCGCTCGGGGTACTTGCGGCTGTCCTTGAACTTCAACGCGTCGACGGGCAGCACCTCCTGCCCGATCTCGTAGCGGCCCTCGGGGTCCAGGAACGCGTCCAGGCGCGTCCGCGCGCCGATGCGGTGGTGGTGGCCGCAGCTCGGGCAGACGTTCTGGTTGTGCTCCAGGTCGGTCTTGTAGAGCACCGTCTCGCAGTTGGGGCACTTGGTCCACAGGCCCTCGGGCATCTGGCGACGCTCGCTCGGGTCGGAGGGTGCGATCTTGGGGGGCAACAGTTTTTCAAGCCAGCTCATGGGACTCCCGGGAATGAGGTTGTTGTTCGGCTTACCGGCCCGCCGCGTTCTTCGCGGTGGCGGCCGGCAGGGCATCGAGGGCTTCGCGGATCTCGCGCAGGAAAGCGCCAGCGACCGGCACCACCTGGTCGCGCGGTTGGGCCTCGATCAGCTGGATGATGCGCGTTCCGATGATGATCGCGTCGGCCACCGTGGCGACGGCTTGCGCGCTGCGCGCGTCGCGGATGCCGAAGCCCACGCCCACCGGCAGGCTGACATGCTCGCGGATGCGCGGCAGCATCCGGCCGACCGCCTCGGTATCGAGGTGGCCGGCTCCCGTCACGCCCTTGAGCGAGACGTAGTAGACATAGCCGCTGGCAATGCACGCCACCTGCGCCATGCGCTCGGACGTGCTGGTGGGCGCCAGCAGGAAGATCAGGTCCATGCCGTGCGCGCGCAGCGCGGCGGCGAAGGCCGCGCACTCCTCGGGCGGGTAGTCCACGACCAGCACGCCGTCAACCCCGGCCGTCGCCGCGTCGCGGATGAAGGCACCGTCGCCATGCCGGCCGTCGTAGCGCTCGACCGGGTTGGCGTAGCCCATCAGCACCACCGGCGTGCGGTCGTCGGTGTTGCGAAAGGCGCGCACCATCGCCAGCACCTGCGCCATGCCCACGCCCAGCCCCAGCGCCGTCTCGCCGGCCTGCTGGATCACCGGGCCGTCGGCCATCGGGTCGGAAAACGGCACGCCCAGCTCGATCACGTCGGCGCCGGCCGCGACCATGCCGTGCATCAGCTCGGGCGTGATGTCGGCGTAGGGAAAGCCGGCGGTGACGTAGGGGATCAGCGCGCGGCGGCCGTCGGCTTTCAGCGCGGCAAAGGTGGCCTCGATCCGGCTCATGACTGCGTCCCCGCGCCCTTGGCGCCGGAAGCCTCGTGCTCCTGCGCCGATGCACCCTTGACCACGTGGCCGCGCATCGACGGCCGGTCGTAGAAATCGGCACCCGACAGGTCGGCCACGGTGCCGATGTCCTTGTCGCCGCGCCCGGAGAGGTTGACCAGGATCGACTGGTCCGGCCGCATGGTCCTGGCCAGCTTCATCGCGTGGGCCACCGCGTGGCTCGATTCGAGCGCCGGGATGATGCCCTCGGTGCGGCACAGGTAGTGGAAGGCCTGGAGCGCCTCGGCGTCGGTGATGCCGACGTACTCGGCGCGGCCGATGTCGGCCAGGTAGGCATGCTCGGGGCCGACGCCGGGGTAGTCCAGGCCGGCGCTGATGCTGTGCGTCTCGGTCACCTGGCCGTCGTCGCTCTGCAGCAGGTAGGTGCGGTTGCCGTGCAGCACGCCCGGGCTGCCGCGCAGGATCGAGGCCGAGTGCCTGCCGCTGTCGAGTCCTTCGCCCGCGGCCTCGACGCCGATCAGCCGCGTGGTCTCGTACGGGATGTAGGGATGGAAGATGCCCATGGCGTTGCTGCCCCCGCCCACGCAGGCGACCACCACGTCGGGCTGCTCGGCGGCGATTTTCTGTGCCGCCAGCATCGGCGGCATCTGCACGAGGCACTCCTCGCCGATCACGCGCTGGAAGTCGCGCACCATGGTCGGGTAGGGGTGCGGGCCGGCGACGGTGCCGATGATGTAGAAGGTGTCCTCCACATTGGTGACCCAGTCGCGCATGGCTTCGTTCAGCGCGTCCTTCAGCGTCTT
>JAQGLP010000217.1 GCA_028292835.1 Variovorax sp. | reverse complement strand
GCAGGATGCTATTGAATCGATAGCATCCCGCGTCCGTCCATCGGGGACGGAAGGGCTTTTTCGCGCAAGTCTCCAAGGGGCGTAGAGTGTCGGCTGGCCGCTGCCGGCCACCCTCTTTACTTTGCTTCAAGGAGACTCCCCATGACCCAGCGCGATATCTTCGTGGTCGGCACCGCCCGCACCGCCATCGGCACTTTCGGCGGTTCGCTGAAGGACGTTCCCAACACCCAGCTGGCCACCACGGCGGTGCGCGCTGCCATCGAGCGCAGCGGCGTCGCGCCCGACGCGGTCGGCCACGTCGTGATGGGCAACGTGATTCCGACCGACGTGAAGGATGCGTACCTGAGCCGCGTGGCCGCCGTCGACGCCGGCTGTCCGGTCGAGACGCCGGCCTTCAACGTCAACCGGCTGTGCGGCTCGGGGCTCCAGGCCATCGTCTCGGCCGCGCAGGCGATCGCCCTGGGCGATTGCGACGTGGCTATCGGCGGCGGCTCCGAATCGATGAGCCGGGGTCCGTACTTCGACACCTCGGCGCGCTACGGCGCGCGCATGGGCGACGCGGTGCTGCTCGACTACATGCTCGGCATCCTGCACGACCCGTGGGACAAGAAGATGCACATGGGCATCACGGCCGAGAACGTGGCGGCGCGCTACGGCATCACGCGCGAGCAGCAGGACGCGCTGGCCGTGGCCAGCCACCAGCGCGCGGCGGCCGCCATCGCGGCGGGGCGCTTCAAGGAGCAGATCGTTGCGGTCGAGGTCAAGACGCGCAAGGGCGTGGTGCTGTTCGACACTGACGAGCATGTGCGCGCCGGGACAACCATCGAGACGCTCGCGAGCATGAAGCCGGCCTTCAAGAAGGACGGCGGCGGGGTGACGGCCGGAAACGCCTCGGGCATCAACGACGGCGCCAGCGCCGTGGTGCTGGCCGAGGGCGGGCGCCTGCAGGCGCTGGGCCTGAAGCCGCTGGCGCGGCTGGTCGGCTATGCGCACGCCGGGGTCGAGCCGGCCTACATGGGGATCGGCCCGGTGCCCGCCACCCGCAAGGTGCTGGAGCGCACCGGCCTCAAGGTCGCCGACCTCGACGTGATCGAATCGAACGAGGCCTTCGCGGCGCAGGCCTGCGCGGTCATCAAGGAACTCGGGTTCGACCCGGCCAAGGTCAACCCCAACGGCTCCGGCATCGCGCTGGGCCACCCGGTGGGCGCCACGGGCGCCATCATCACGACCAAGGCGATTGCCGAGCTGCACCGCGTCGGCGGACGCTACGCGCTGGTGACCATGTGCATCGGCGGCGGGCAGGGCATCGCGGCGATCTTCGAGCGGGTCTGAACCCGACCGGGAGGGCTAGATACTTCCCAGCGTCGAGGCCAGGACCACCCGGCGCTCCTCGCTGCTTTTAGCACGGTACATGGCAACGTCGGCGGCCCGGATGAGGGCCGGCAGCGAGGTGCCGTTGTCGGGATAGTGCGCCACGCCGGCGCTGGCCTCGATGTTGACGAGGGCGTCTCCGCAGGCCATGGGTTGGCGCAAGGAGGCCAGAACACGCTCCACCAGGGCCACGGCCTTGTTGCGGTCGCTCAGATCGGCCAAAACCAGCACGAACTCGTCGCCGCCGATGCGCGCGACCACGTCTCCCGGGCGAATGCACTTCTGCAGGCGACGCGCGATCTTCACGAGGACCTGGTCGCCCACGTCGTGGCCCCAGCGATCGTTGACGGGCTTGAAGTCGTCCAGGTCGATCAGGACGACCGCGTGGGACTGGCCAGGGAGCAACAGCTGGGCGGCGCGCTCGACCAAGCCCGCGCGGTTGTACACGCCGGTCAGCGGATCGCTGCCCGCCGCCAGCGCCATGGCGCGCGCATGGGCGCCCAACTCGGTGTTGGAGCGTCGCATGCCACGCAAGCGCAGCCCGAGCGCGAGCGAAAACACCACCAGTTCGGCCACGACGCCGATCTGAAGAAGGTTCAGGTTGCTGGACGCCCATGGCACAACGCCCCAGTTGCTCAAGATAACGAGCAGCATCGGGAGCCCGAGGGACAGCACACCGCTCAGAAACAGGATCGCGAGGCGATGGCCGCTGCGGATGGCCGCCATCGCACCCAGCAGCACCAGGAGCAGGCAGGTCACGGCACCGCCCTGCGTCAGGATGACCAGCCAGCCCGGATGCCCCGCAGGGCCCAGGATGATGCCGCCCAGCATCACGGCGATAAAAATCGTCATCACGCGCGCCAGGCCGGGGGCACGACTGGGCAGTTCGAGGAATTGCCTGCAGAAGTAGGCGACACAGGCGACCCAGATCGCCGATGAGGCGGTGTAGATGAGTTCCGCCAGCCAGGCCGGTCGGTCAATGACGTAGTGCAGCAGGTGACCGTTCAGGCTGGCTATGGCCAGCAATCCCGACAGGCACACCGCCAGGTAGCTGCTGTACAGGTGGTCGCGCAACACGGTCCACAGAACAAAGTTGTAGAGCAGCGCCAGCATCAGTACGCCGTAGCAGAAGCCGTCGAACAATTGCTTGGCCCGCGTGCTGGCCAGGTAGTCGCCCAACTCCCACACCTTCAGCGCATAGATCTGGCCGATGTTCGAGACCGCCCGCAGGTACAAGGTATGGGGGCCGTCGCCCTCCAGCCGGAAGCGAAATACCATGCGCTCGGCGCCCAGCGCCCGGCTGGCGTACGGATGGGCGATGCCCGTCACCGCAACCGGCCCGAGCTGGCGGCCATGGACGTCGAACGGACCGTGGAACTGAAGTTCGTAGGCGGCCACAGAAGGCACTTCCAGGAGCCATTCGCCCACCGACCCGGACTTCTGCCGAACATCGATGCGCAGCCAATAGGGGCGTGGATCGACGCCGGTCCTCACGTGGGTGGCCGGCCAGCGAAACCGCTGCTGCACAGCCGTGCCGCGCACATCGTCGATGGTGAGGGCAGCGCTGTCGTCCACGAGCACGCCGATGGCGCCTGTCATGTCCGTGCCTGCGGACTGGGCTGTCAGATCGACCACGTGCAGTGCGGCAGCGGAGATCGCAGGCGCGGACGGGTCGGCCGCCAGGGCCTGGGGCGCCATGCTCAGCAGCGCGACAACGTAGATCAAAAAGACAAGCAGGCCCACGGCGCCATAGGCGTTGCCGACGGGATTCGACGGTCGCCACGGACGACTAAGGTGGACCCGATTCATCTCGCATGAGTATAGGGGGCACCCGCCGGCGCCCCCTTCCCGGAGCGCGCTCATGCCGCGCTCGCCAACATCGCGCGAGCGGGTCTGACGACCCGCTCGATGCCCGACTCAGGCGGCCTGCACTTCAATGCGCCTGGGCTGCGCGTGCTCGGCCTTGGGAATGCGCAGCTTCAGCACGCCTTGCGCCAGCTCGGCGCTGACCTTGGCCGTGTCGAGTTCCTTGCTCAGCGTGAACACGCGGCGGTAGCGCGACAGGCCCACCTCGGCGTGGCTGGCCTCCATGCCTTCGGGCAGGGTAAAAGCCAGTTCGGCGTCGATGGTGAGCGTGTCGGCGTCCACGTGCAGGTGCAGCTTGTCGCGGCTCACGCCCGGCAGGTCGGCATGCAGGGTGATGCCGGTGGCGTCCTCGACCACGTCCACCGGGGGCAGCAGCGCGGGTTGTTCCTCGCGGCGGCGCTCGGCGGCGGCCGGCTGGCGTGCCTTGTTGTTGTCGCTCCGGGCGACGGCGGTGTCGTTGCTCATGATGTCATCCTCCTTCAGGCTTATTGAACGCTGATGCGGCGCGGCTGGGCCGAGGCCCGGCGCTTGACGCTGATGTGCAGCACGCCGTCGCGGTAGTCCGCCGAGACTGCGTCCGGGTCGGCGTCCTCGGGCAGACTCACCACGCGGCGGAAGCGCCCGGCAAAGCGCTCGTTGATGTGCACAGCGGCCTGGGCGTCGGGGGCCGGCAGGGTCGAGGCCCGTTCGCCGGCGACGGTCAGCACGCCGCGGTCGAGGTTGACCTCGATCGACGCGGGCTCCAAGCCGGGCGCGAAGGCGTAGAGCTCGACCGATTGCGGCGTCCCCCCGACATTGAGCGCCGGAAAGCCGCCGCGGCCGATGCCGCGGATGGTGGGGGAAAGGTCGAGCGCCTGCTGCATGTCGCGCTGCAGGCGATCCAGTTCGGCGAACACGTCGCGCGGAAACAGGGAGCGGTACATGGCGATTACCTCCAAACAAGTTGATCGGACCGCCGGAGCGGCACCCCGGCCCGTCCTTGCCACGAGATTCGGGACGCCCGGAAAAATTTCAAGGGGCTCGTTGATGCCGAGTGTTT
>JAQGLP010000201.1 GCA_028292835.1 Variovorax sp. | reverse complement strand
GCGCGCCGCCCTTGTAGGCGACATGGGTCATGTCGATGCCGGCGTTCAGGTTCATCAGCGCATGGAACAGGTGCTGCGTGGAGCCGTTGCCCGGCGAGCCGTAATTGATCCTTCTCGGCTCCGCCTTCGCCAGTGCCACCAGCTCCGCCACGTTGTTGACGGGCAGTTGCGGGTTGACCACCAGCACGAACGGCGAGTTGGCCACCAGCGACACCGGCGCGAAATCCTTCATGGCGTCGTAAGGCGCCTTCGGGTAGAGCAGCGCGTTCGTGACGTGGGAAGAGATGGTAAGCATCAGCGTGTAGCCGTCTGGCGCGGCCTTGGCCAGCTCCTGGGTGCCGATCACGCCATTGGCGCCGCCGCGGTTGTCGACGACGACGCTCTGCCCCAGCGACTTGCCCAGCTCGGCGCCCAGCACGCGCGCGACGATGTCCGCCCCGCCTCCCGACGGGAAGCCGACGATCATCCGGATCGGCTTCGACGGCCAGGTTTCGGCCATGCAGACCGTGGCCGCGCACGCCAGGGCGGCACACAGCGCCGTCCGGCGAAGGTAGTTCACGATTTCCATTCTTGTCTTTCTCCTGCTCGGTGTTTATCGTTCGCGAGAACCTTGAGCCTGGAAAGCGGCGGGGGCTTGGGGGAAGTCAGGGACATCGGGACAGCTTGGTGGTGGTTGATTCAGGAGGTGGCGCTGGGGGCCAGGCCGTAGAAGGCGCGCGCAGTGGCGCCCATGACGCTGGAATGCACGGTAGCCGGCAGCAGGCGCAGGCAGGTGTCGCGCCAGCGCGCGTAGCCGCCGGCGAGGTCCACCACGGGCCAGTCGCTGCCCCACATCAGGCGCTCGGGACCGAAGCTGGCGAGCAGGTGTTCGACGTAAGGGCGCAGCTGTTCGTCATCCCAGGTCGGGCTCGCCTCGGTGGCCAGGCCGGACAGCTTGCAGAACACGCCGGTCTCGCGCGCCACCTGCGCGATATCCCGCGCCCAGGACGCGAACTCGCCGCGGGCGATGGCGGGCTTGGCGGCGTGATCGATCACGATAGGCAGGGCCGGGTGGCGTTGCACCAGTTCCGCGAGCAGCGGGAGGTGTCGCGGCCGCGCCGGCATGTCCAGTGTCAGTCCTTCACGGGCCAGCGCCGCCAGCGCGGGCTGGACCTCCTGCCGCAAGATCCAGCGCGTCTCCTGCATGAAGCCGAGCATGGGCCGGACCCCTTTCAGGAGTGGACGGCGGGCCAGCGCGGCGATGGCATCGGACGCCGCCGCTGAAGCGAGGTCCACCCAGCCCACCACGCCGCGGACCAGTCCACCGGAGGCGGCGGCCGCTTCGAGCAGGTCCTCCGTCTCGCGCATGCTGGGAGCCGCCTGCACTAGCACCGTGGCGGTGACCCTACCCAGTTGCGTACGCAGGTCGTCGAGGCTGTAGTCCCGGGCTATGGCAGAGCCGGACTCGAGCCAGAAGTAGTCGTGGCGGCCGACCTGCAACAGGTGCTGGTGCGCGTCCACCATCCCCGGCATGCTTACTTGACCGCCCCGAGGGCCAGGCCGCGCACCAAGTGGCGCTGCATCAGTGCCATGAAGGCCATGATGGGCACCATGATGCCGATGGCCGCGGCGGCCGACAGCGACCAGTAGTTCAGGTCCTCGCCGCCGTATTCCGCAATGGCGACTGGCAAGGTCTTGGTGTGCGGGCCGGTCAGCACTAGCGCGAACAGGAACTCGTTGTAGGCCAGCAGCAGGCTGAACAGCGCCGTCACCCACAGGCCGGGCCGCACGATGGGGAGGACGACCCGGAAGAAGATCTGCCATTCGCTGGCGCCGTCAATGGCCGCCGCCTCGTCGATCTCCGACGGCACGTCGACGAAGAAACTGTGCATCAGCCAGATCGTGAACGGCTGGTTGATCGCCACTAGGGCGAGCACCATGGCGGGATAGGTGTCGATCAGGTTGAGGAACTTGGCCAGCAGGAAGAAGGGGATCGCCAGCAGCATGTGGGGAAACATGCGCAACGAGAGCAGGCCGAACAGGACGCCGCGCGCCGCCCTGCCCCGCATGCGCGACAGGCCGTAGGCGGCCATGGTGCCGATCGAGACGGAGACCACGACCGTGCTCGCGGCGATGACCAGGCTGTTGGCCAGGTAGCGTGCGAAGCCTTTCTCCATCCAGACCTGCTGGTGAAACTCGAAGGTCGGCGTGAACACCAGCTTGGGTGGGATGGCGAAGGCGTCGATCGGCAGCTTGATGGAGGTGAGAAAAGCCCAGGCCACCGGGGTCAGCATCAATGCGGTGAACAGGCACAGCGCCAGGAACAGCAGCAACTGCGGCGCGCGTGAGCGGCGGGTATTCATTCGGCGTTCTCCTTGCGGCGGCCCAGGATGAAGAGGAGCGCGGCGGCCAGCAGCAGCACGATCACCAGCGTGAGCACGCCGAGGGCTGAGGCCTTTCCCACCTGGAACAGGCGGAAGGCCAGGGCGTAGGTCTGCATGGTCAGCGTCTGCGTGGCGGAGCCGGGCCCGCCGGAGGTGAGCACGTAGATCGTGTCGAAGTAGCGGAAGGCGTCCATCATGCGCATCGTCAGCACGAAGGCCACGATCGGGCGGATGGACGGCAGCATGACGCGCAGGAGGATCTGCCGGTTGTTGGCGCCATCGAGCTGGGCCGCCTCGATCTGGCTCTGGTCCACCGTGTTGAGGCCGGCGTAGAGCACGAGGATCATGAAGGGCGTGAACTGCCAGGCGTCGGCCAGCACGACCACGAGGCGGGCCCACATCGGGTTGCCCAGCCAGTCGGGGGAAAAGATGCCCATGCCGGCGAGAACCGAGTCAAGCAATCCCCAGCGCCCGGCGAAGATCCACTTGAGGAACAGCGCCGCCACCACCGGGGTGATGATGTGCGGCAGGAACATCAGCAGGTTGAGGGTGCGAACGCCGACCGTCAGCCGGTACAGGCCCCAGGCGACCGCAAGCCCGACGCAGAACTCAAGGCCCACGGCCGACACCACGATGCCGAGGGTACGTCCCAGCGCGGCCCAGAAGGCGGCATCGCCCAGCAGGTCCGTGTAGTTGCCCAGGCCCACGAACGTGCTGGCGCCGCTGTCCAGGTAGTAGTTGAAGAAGCTGAGGTAGAGGGCGTACGCCAGCGGGAACAGCAGGACCAGGACGCAGACGACGGCGCTTGGCAGCAGGAAGGGCCAGAGCCGGCGGGGGTTGGCCGGCTTGCGGCGCCGCGCCGCGGTGCCGGGCGCGCGCACGGCCCGATTGTTGATGACGGTGTCCACGCTCATCTTCCTTCAGGCGCCGAGGCGCCTGCCGCTGTCGGCGTCGAACAGGTGCGCCCGCGCGGGATCGGGCGCAAGCACGATTCGCTCGCCAGGAGCACAGTCGCTGCGGTCACGCACTGTGACGGTCAGGTCGTGGCCGCCGCAGCGGCAATAAAGCTGGGTATCGGCGCCGGTCGGCTCCACCACCACGACCTCCACCGGCAGGCCGGTGCCACCGCCGAGGGCGCAATGCTCGGGGCGCAGGCCATACAGGATCTTCTGTCCCTCCTGCGTATGGTGGGCAATGGGCAGCGGCAGGCTGGCACCGCCCTCGAACTGCACCCGGTCGCCGCGAACCGTGCCGGGAAGCAGGTTCATGGCCGGGGAGCCGATGAAGGTTGCGACGAAGGTGTTGACCGGACGATCGTAGAGTTCCAGCGGCGCCCCGGCCTGTTCCACGACCCCGCCGCGCAGCACCACGATCTTGTCCCCCATGGTCATGGCCTCGGTCTGGTCGTGGGTAACGTAGACGGAGGTGGCCTTAAGCCGCTGGTGCAGCTCGCGGATCTCGGTACGCATCTGCACGCGGAGTTTGGCATCGAGGTTGGACAGGGGTTCATCGAAGAGGAAGACCTGCGGGTTGCGCACGATCGCGCGCCCCATGGCGACGCGCTGGCGCTGCCCGCCCGAGAGCTGCCGGGGGAACCGTTCCAGGTACGGGCCGAGGCCCAGGATCCCGGCGGCGCGGTCCACCCGCTGCTCGATCTCGCGCTTCGGCTGCCGGGCGAGGCTGAGCGCGAAGGACATGTTTTCGCGCACCGACATGTGCGGGTAGAGCGCATAGTTCTGGAACACCATGGCAATGTCCCGGTCCTTGGGCGGCACTTCGTTGACCACTCGCGAGCCGATGGAGATCGCGCCCTCGTCGGCGTCCTCCAGGCCTGCGATCATGCGCAGCAGCGTGGATTTGCCGCAGCCGGAAGGGCCGACGAGCACGCAGAACTCGCCGTCGGCAATGTCGATGTCCACGCCGCGAATGACGTGGGTGCCGCCGAAGTGCTTTTCGATGCCGCTGATTTGTACGGATGCCATGAAGCCTGCCTTGGGACTGGTGGATTGCCGCTCAGCGGTAGTAGCCGCGGGCCTTGAGGTAGGCCTCGGTCTCGCCGGCCGCCGCGTCCAGGGCCTGCTTGGTCGGCAACTCGCCGGTGACGGCCTGAAGGATGCGGCGCGAGATGAATTCGCCCACCGCGTAGAACTCGGGCAGCGCGGGAAACGGGGTCCCGGTCTCGATGGCCTGCGCTGCTGCGGGGTAGAAGCGGTTCTTCGCGCGCAGCTCGGGGTCGTTCAGCAGCGCCTTGCGCGGCGGCACCAGCATGCCGGCCGCCTCGCGCATATTGGCCTCGCGCGTGGCCGTGGCCATGATGCGGAAAAGCCGGTCTGGGTCCTGCTTGCTGAAGGCGGAGATCGCGTAGCCGTCGGCCAGCACGCGCGCATGGCCCTGCGGCATGGGCGCCCACTCGAACTTGCCGGCCGCGCGGGACTGCTGGGGGTCGTCCACCGAACGCGCGCGCGTCGCCCATTGCATGCCCATCGCCGCCGCGTCCTGCTGCAGGGCGATCGTGCACTCGTCGTTGGCCGCGGTGACGAAGCCGCGCTGCGCAGCCCGGGTCGACTCCTTGAGGGCCTCGATGGCGCGCACGCCCGCCTCGTTGTTGAAGATCGGCTTCCAGTTGCTGTCGAACCAGCCCTGGCCGATCGTGTTCATGTACCAATGGGCCTCGTTCATCGCCGCGTCGGTGGGCTTGAGGCAGCTGATCGCGCCGGCCCGCGCCGGCGAGTTGAGCGCCTTGGCGAGCGACTGGTACTCCGCCACGGTCCTGGGCAAGGGCTTGCCTGCCGCGTCGAGCAGGTCCTTGCGGTAGTACAGCACCATCACGTTGACCGTGCCGGGCAGGGCATAGATGCGGCCGTTGTAGCTGCACATCTTCATCGCCGCCTCGGAGAAGTCGCCGAGGTTGAACTCGTCCTTGTACTTGGCCCAGAGGTCGTCCAGCGGGCGCAGCCAGCCGTTGCGCGCATAGGAGGCGACGGAGGAGTCGATCACGTAGACGATGTCGAAGGTCGACGCCTTGGAGGACATCGCGATGGTGACGAGCTCACCCATCTTCTCGAAAGGCATCAGCTGCGCGTTGACGTCCACGCCCGGCAGCGCCGTCTTCATCTTGCCGGCCCAGAATTCCAGGGCCGGATACCGGTGGCTGATCAGTTGTACCGGTTCAGCCGCAAGCGCCGACCTTGGCAGGGCGATAGCGCCTGCGCCGAAAGTGACCGCTGCTGCGGACAGACCTTTGAGCGCGCTGCGGCGCCCGGGGTTTGCGAGGCTCATGGTTGTCTCCTGTAGGGATCGGCCCTTTCTTGCCGGGCCCGGTGCAGCCAACTCTAAGGAACGGCTCCAGGGGGGTCAAACGACAATTTTTGGAGACTGGCAAGAGAAAAACTCAAGCACGAGCGCATGCTGGCGGCTCGCCTCCGGCGAGCAAGAGCAAGCAGGCCTGGACCCAGGTCAGATCGGCGCTTCGCCAAGCGCGTGCTTCATAGCACCTAGAGCGTGTTATGCACTTTGAATACGGCTGCCCGAGCCATAGATTGGTGGCATGCCCAGGAAGCCCTACGCCACGGACGTCACCGACGAGGAATGGAGTTTTGCCGCGCCCTACCT
>JAQGLP010000186.1 GCA_028292835.1 Variovorax sp. | reverse complement strand
GATGTCCTTGCGCGCGACGAACCACGGTGCGTGGTCGCCGCCACCCCTCTGTGCCTTCCTGTCCTTCACCCCGCCGATCCCCAGCCCCTGCCGCTGTCCCAGCGTGTAGAAGCTCAGGCCCTGGTGCTCGCCGAGCACGCGTCCGCGTTCGTTGCGGATCGGGCCCGGCGCCTTGCTGATGTAGCGGTTCAGGAACTCGCGGAACGGCCGCTCGCCGATGAAGCAGATGCCGGTCGAGTCCTTCTTCTTCGCGTTCGGCAGGCCGATCTCCTGCGCGATGCGCCGCACCTCGGTCTTGCGCAGTTCGCCGACCGGGAACAGCGTCTTCGACAGCTGCGCCTGGTTCAGCCGGTGCAGGAAGTAGCTCTGGTCCTTGCTCTCGTCCAGGCCCTTGAGCAGTTCGAAGCGTCCATCGCTTTCCCGGACGCGAGCATAGTGTCCCGTTGCGATTTTTTCCGCGCCCAGGCGCATCGCGTGGACGAGGAAGGCCTTGAACTTGATCTCGGCGATGCACAGCACGTCCGGGTTCGGCGTGCGGCCGGCCTGGTACTCGCGCAGGAACTCGGCGAAGACGCGGTCCTTGTAGTCGGCCGCGAAGTTGACGTGCTCGATCTCGATGCCCAGCACGTCGGCCACGCTGGCGGCGTCGATGAAGTCGATGTTCGACGCGCAGTATTCGCTGTCGTCGTCGTCCTCCCAGTTCTTCATGAAAATGCCGACGACCTCGTGGCCCTGCTCCTTCAGCAGATGCGCCGTGACCGCGGAGTCGACGCCCCCGCTCAGGCCCACCACCACGCGCTGGCGGCTCATGCTCGCCCCCATGACCGGCCCGCCGCGCCGCCGCGGCGCGGCCTGGAATCGGCCGCCCGCCTCGAAGGAATCTCTGTTTCGCTCATGGACGGCATTGTCCCAGCGTCGGGCAGTGAAAATATTTCATGCCCCGCCCCAGTATTTTTCACACCGGCAATCCCGGACATTTTTAAAGTAGCTCCGCGTCGGCGTTCCTGTCGGAACCCTATGTCACCATTCGGGTCTGTGTGTCTGGCGGTTTATTCGAGAATGGCAAGATGAGTGCAATTACAACAACGATCGAAGACCTGCGGGTGATGGCCGAGCGGCGCGTGCCGCGCATGTTCTACGACTATGCCGATTCGGGCTCGTGGACCGAGAGCACCTACCGCGCCAACGAAGCCGACTTCCACAAGATCAAGCTGCGCCAGCGCGTGGCCTGCAACATGGAGAACCGCACCACGCGCACCACCATGATCGGCCAGGAGGTCGCCATGCCGGTGGCCATCGCGCCGACCGGCTTCACCGGCATGCAGTACGCCGACGGCGAGATCCTGGCGGCGCGCGCGGCCGAGAAGTTCGGCGTGCCGTTCTCGCTCTCGACCATGAGCATCTGCTCGATCGAGGACGTGGCGGCGCACACCACGGCCCCGTTCTGGTTCCAGCTCTACGTGATGCGCGACAAGGACTTCGTCGAGCGGCTGATCGACCGTGCCAAGGCGGCCAACTGCTCGGCGTTGATCCTCACGCTCGACCTTCAGGTGCTCGGCCAGCGCCACAAGGACCTGAAGAACGGCCTGTCGGCGCCGCCCAGGCCGACGCTTGCCAACCTGATCAACCTGGCGAGCAAGCCGCGCTGGTGCATGGGCATGCTCGGCACCAAGCGGCGCACCTTCGGCAACATCGTCGGGCACGCCAAGGGTGTGGGCGACCTGTCGTCGCTGAGCGCGTGGACGGCCGAGCAGTTCGACCCGACCCTCTCCTGGGCCGACGTCGAATGGATCAAGAACCGCTGGGGCGGCAAGTTGATCCTGAAGGGCATCATGGACGTGGAAGACGCGCGGCTTGCGGCTTCGAGCGGCGCCGACGCGCTGATCGTCTCCAACCACGGCGGCCGCCAGCTCGACGGGGCGCCCTCGACCATCGAGGCGCTGCCGGCGATCGTGGAAGCCGTCGGCACCGAAATCGAGGTCTGGCTCGACAGCGGCATCCGCTCGGGGCAGGACGTGTTGAAGGCCGTGGCGCTCGGCGCGCGCGGCACCATGATCGGCCGCGCCTTCCTCTACGGGCTGGGCGCGATGGGCGAGGAAGGCGTGACGCGTTGCCTGCAGATCATCCACAAGGAGCTGGACCTGACGATGGCCTTTTGCGGGCGCACCGACATCGAGACGGTGGACCGCTCGATCCTGCTGCCGGGAACGCTGCCGGCCTGAGTCGCGCGGCGCCCCTCGGCGCCCTCAGCGCCGCGCCGTCTCGCGAGGGCTGACCGGCGCCGCGTCGTTGCCCCAGCTGCCGCGCACGTACGTCAGCACGGCGGCGATGTCGTTGTCGTCGAGCACGTGGCTGAAGGGCGGCATGCCGTAGGGTCGCGGATTTCCGGCCGTCGAGGGCAGGAAGCCGCCGAGGCGCACCACCTGCATCAGGTTGACCGTCGAGTCCATGGTGACGGCGCGGTTGCCCGCCAGGGGCGGGTAGGCGCCTTCGGCCCCTTGCCCCGCATCGCCATGGCAGTAGGCGCAGCGCTGGTCGTAGATCCTCGCGCCGCGCGCCATCACGTCCGCATCGCGGGACGGGGCCGGCGTCGCCGTCGCGGCGGGGGTCCTGTCGGGCAACTCCTTCAGGAACACCGCCATCGCCTCCAGGTCGGCCTCGCTCAGGTGCTGGGTGCTGCGGTACACCACGTCGGCCATGGGCCCCATGACCGAGCCGCGCGGCGAGGTCCCGTTCTTGAGCAGCGCGACCACCTGCCGCGGGTCCCAGTCGGCGACGCCGGCCTCGCCGCGAGGTCAGCGAAGGCGCATACCAGTTCTCGACCGGAATGAGCCCGCCCGACAGGCCCTGCTTCTCGTCGGTGGCGCCCAGCACGTTGCGCGTGCCGTGGCAGGCGATGCAGTGGCCCAGGCCATCGACGAGGTAGGCGCCGCGGTTCCATTGCGCGGACCGCGCCGCCTCGGGGACGAAGCCGCCCGGCGTGAAGGACAGCGCGCGCCAGACCGCCAGCGCCGCCTGCGTGTCGTAGGGAAAGCGCAGCCTGTGCGGGGCGTTCGGCGTGCCGTCGGCCGCCACGGTGCGCCCGGCTCCTCGATCCTGCCAGCCGCCACGCTTCATCTTTATTCAGAGAAATAAAGAAAACCCTGGTAGACCCCATCCCATCTAGCCCTGCAGCTATGCTTTCGATAGCGACTCGCGCACTTCCGCGACGATTTCGTACGAACGCAGCCGCGCCGCGTGATCGAAAACCTGGGAGGTGATCATCAGCTCGTCGGCGCCGGTGCGCTCGATGAAGTCCTGCAGGCCGGCGCCCACGGTGTCGGGCGCGCCGACCGCCGAACATGACAGGACCGAATCGAGCAGCGCCCGCTCGGCCGGGCCGACCCCCTCCCGGTACCCCGCGACCGGGGGCGGCAGCCGGCCCGGCCGCCCGCTGCGCAGGCTCACGAAGGCCTGCTGCCAGGAGCTGGCGCGGAATTGCGCTTCCTCGTCGGTGTCGGCCGCGAACACGTTGAAGCCCAGCATGACATACGGTTTGGCGAGCTGCGCCGACGGCTTGAAGGTGTCGCGATAGATCTGGATCGCCTGCATCATCTGCTGCGGCGCGAAATGCGACGCGAAGGCGTAGGGAAGCCCCAGGTGGGCCGCCAGCTGGGCGCCGAAGGTGCTGGAGCCCAGGATCCAGATCGGCACCTCCAGCCCCGTGCCCGGCACCGCGCGCACGGCCTGGCGCGGCGACTTCGACAGGAAGTCCATCAGCTCGACCACGTCCTGCGGGAACTGCTCGGCATTGACGTCCAGGTCGCGCCTGAGGGCCCGCGCCGTACGCTGGTCGGAACCCGGGGCGCGGCCGAGACCCAGGTCGATGCGCCCGGGGTAGAGCGACTCCAGCGTGCCGAACTGCTCGGCGATCACCAGCGGCGAGTGGTTGGGCAGCATGACGCCGCCGGCGCCGATGCGGATCGTTCGCGTGCCGGCGCCGATGTGCGCCAGCAGCACGGCCGTGGCCGCGCTCGCGATGCCCGGCATGCCGTGGTGCTCGGCCAGCCAGTAGCGCCTGAAGCCCAGCGCCTCGCCGTGCTGCGCGAGCGCGAGCGAATTGCGGAACGACTGCGCCGCGTCGCCGCCCTCGGTGATGGGGGAAAGGTCGAGGATGGAAAAGGGAACCATGGTGCTTATCTTGGGGCAAAGCGCCGATCTTCACAGGCCATGCCCGCGAAACCGCCGGCAGGCGCGGCCTTGGAACGCCAGGAGCGAGCACTGCGCGTCTTTTCCGCCGAGAGGACGGCCCGGACGGCCGGACACCCCGTAGCCCCTGCCATGCTGGCGCCGGCAGCGCCTTCAGCCTCTCAGAACGGAATGTCGTCGTCCATGTCGTCGAAGCCCGACGACG
>JAQGLP010000174.1 GCA_028292835.1 Variovorax sp. | reverse complement strand
ACGCGGCCGGCAACGCCGCGCGGGCCCGCACGCTGCAGGCCACCGGCGCGCTCAGCCAGCAGCAGATCAACCAGTTCCAGACGGCCGAGCAGACTGCCCGCGCCCGGGTCGAGGCGGCTCAGGCCGCACTGGCCGCGCAGCAGGTGCGCGGGCGCAACGCGCAGGTGCTGGCGCCCGACGACGGCGTGATCTCGGCGCGCAGCGCGACCGTCGGCAGCGTGGTGGGCGCCGGCACCGAGCTGTTCCGCCTGATCCGCCAGGGCCGGCTCGAATGGCGTGCCGAGGTCACGGCCACCGAACTGGGCCGCATCGCCGCCGGCACGCCGGCCAGCGTCACGAGCGCCAGCGGCGCGCAGGTGGCCGGCCAGGTGCGCAGCGTGGCGCCGACGGTCGATCCGCAAAAGCGCACCGCGCTGGTCTACGTCGACCTGCCGAAGGCGCTGAACAACCCGGGCGTCAAGGCCGGCATGTTCGCGCGCGGCGAGTTTCAGCTCGGCCGCACCGCCGCGCTGACGGTGCCGCAGGCCTCGGTGGTGCCGCGCGACGGCTTCAACTACCTGCTGCTGCTGCAGCCCGACAGCCGGGTGGCGCAGCTCAAGGTCGAGACGGGCCGACGCGTGGGCGACCGCGTCGAGGTCACGACGCCGCTGCCGGCCGATGCCCGCGTGGTCGTGCAGGGCGCGGGTTTCCTGAACGATGGCGACCTGGTGCGGGTGATCGAGGTGCCGCCGGCCTCCGGCGTGAATCCGGCTCCGGCGCCCGCCGCGCCCGGCCCCACCGCCAGCAACTGAGGAGCATCGCGCATGAACGTTTCCGCCTGGTCCATCCGCAACCCGATTCCCGCGGTGATGCTGTTCGTGCTGCTCACCTTCGGCGGGCTGCTGTCCTTCAACGCCATGAAGGTGCAGAACTTTCCCGACATCGACCTGCCGACCGTCACCGTGACGGCGTCGCTGCCCGGCGCGGCGCCGTCGCAGCTGGAGACCGACGTGGCGCGCAAGCTGGAGAACTCGATCGCGACCGTCCAGGGCTTGAAGCACATCACCAGCAAGGTGCAGGACGGCACGGCGACGCTGATTGTCGAATTCCGCCTCGAAAAGCCGGTGCAGGAGGCGGTCGACGACGTGCGCTCGGCGGTGCAGCGCGTGCGCGCCGACCTGCCCGCCGACGTGCGCGACCCGGTCATCACCAAGCTCGACTTCGCCGGACAGCCGGTGCTGGCCTTCACCATCGCCTCGCCCCGGCTGGACGCCGAGGCGCTGAGCTGGTTCGTCGACAACGACGTCACCAAGAAGCTGCTGGCGCTGCCGGGCGTGGGCGCCGTCAACCGCGTGGGCGGCGTGACGCGGCAGGTCCACATCGATCTCGATCCGGCCCGGCTGCAGGCGCTCGGCGCCACCGCGTCCGAAATCTCGCGCCAGCTGCGTCAGGTGCAGACCGAGAGCGCGGGCGGGCGCACCGACCTGGGCGGCAGCGAGCAGCCAGTTCGCACGCTCGCCACCGTGCGCTCGGCGGGCGAGCTGGCCGACCTGCAGATCGCGCTGGCGGACGGCCGGCGCATCCGGCTCGATCAGGTCGCGACCGTCAGCGACACCATCGCCCAGCCCCGCGCCGCCGCCCTGCTCGACGGCAAGCCGGTGGTCGGCTTCGAGGTGGCGCGCAGCCGTGGCGCCAGCGAGGTCGAGGTCGGCGCGGCCGTGCAGAAGGCGCTCGCCGAACTGCGCGCCGCGCGCCCCGACCTGCGGCTGACCGAGGCCTTCAACTTCGTCCAGCCGGTCGAGGAGGAATACACCGGCTCGCTGCACCTGCTCTACGAGGGCGCCATCCTGGCCGTCATCGTGGTGTGGCTGTTCCTGCGCGACTGGCGCGCCACCTTCGTGTCGGCCGTGGCGTTGCCGATGTCGGCGATCCCGGCCTTCATCGGCATGCACCTGCTGGGCTTCTCGATCAACGTAGTGTCGCTGCTGGCGCTGTCGCTGGTGGTCGGCATCCTGGTGGACGACGCCATCGTGGAGGTGGAGAACATCGTGCGTCACCTGCGCATGGGCAAGACCCCCTACCAGGCGGCGATGGAGGCGGCCGACGAGATCGGGCTGGCGGTGATCGCCACCACCTTCACGCTGATCGCGGTGTTCCTGCCGACCGCCTTCATGAGCGGCATCGCGGGCAAGTTCTTCAAGCAGTTCGGCTGGACCGCGGCGCTGGCGGTGTTCGCCTCGCTGGTGGTGGCGCGGGTGCTGACGCCGATGATGGCCGCCTACATCCTGAAGCCCATCGTCACCGCCGAGCGCGAACCCGGCTGGCTCACGCGCTACATGCGCGCGGCCGAGTGGTGCCTGCGCCACCGGCTCGCCACCATGGTCCTGGCCACGCTCTTTTTCTTCGGCTCGGTGGCGATGATCCCGCTGCTGAAGACCGGCTTCATCCCGCCCGACGACAACTCGCAGACGCAGGTCTACCTGTCGCTGGTACCCGGCGCCACGCTGGCGCAAACCACCGCCACCGCCGAGGAGGTGCGCCAGCGCGTGATGGCGATCGCGCACGTCAGGAGCGTCTACACCACGGCGGGCGGCGGCAGCGCGGGCGGCGACCCGTTCGCCAACTTCGGCACGCCCGAGACGCGCAAGGCCACGCTCACGATCAAGCTCGATGCACGGGGCGACCGGCCGCGCAAGCAGGTGATCGAAAGCCAGATCCGCACGGCGCTCGAAACGCTGCCCGGCGTGCGCAGCACGGTGGGCCTGGGGGGATCGGGCGAGAAGTACATCCTGGCGTTGTCGGGCGACGACCCGGCGGCGCTGTCGGTGGCCGCGCGCGCGGTCGAGCGCGACCTGCGCACCATCCCGGGCCTGGGCAACATCACCTCCACCGCCAGCCTGATCCGCCCCGAGATCGCGGTGCGCCCGAACTTCGCGCGCGCCGCCGACCTGGGCGTGACGAGCAGCGCCATCGCCGAGACGCTGCGCGTCGCCACGCTGGGCGACTACGACGTGGCGCTGCCCAAGCTCAACCTGGCGCAGCGGCAGGTGCCGATCGTGGTCAAGCTGGAGGATGCGGCGCGACAGGACCTGTCGCTGCTGGAGCGCCTCTCGGTGCCCGGGGCGCGCGGCCCGGTCATGCTGGGGCAGGTCGCCGACCTCACGGTGGAGGGCGGCCCGGCCGTGATCGACCGCTACGACCGAACCCGCAACGTCAACTTCGAGATCGAGCTGTCGGGCGTCGGCCTGGGCGACGCCAAGAAGGCGGCGATGGCGCTGCCCTCGATCCGCAACCTCCCGCCGGGCGTGCGCGTGGCCGAGGTGGGCGACGCCGAGGTCATGACCGAGCTGTTCGCGAGCTTCGGCCTGGCGATGCTCACCGGCGTGCTGTGCATCTACATCGTGCTGGTGCTGCTGTTCAAGGACTTCCTGCACCCCGTCACGATCCTGTGCGCGCTGCCGCTGGCGCTCGGCGGCGCCTTCGTCGGGCTCCTGATCGGTCAGAAGGCGCTGTCGATGCCCTCGCTCATCGGGCTCATCATGCTGATGGGCATCGCCACCAAGAACTCGATCCTGCTGGTGGAGTACGCCATCGTGGCGCGCCGCGACCACGGCATGAGCCGCTGGGACGCGCTGCGCG
>JAQGLP010000147.1 GCA_028292835.1 Variovorax sp. | reverse complement strand
TGGGTCAAGTTTGTCTCCTTGTGGCCTGACATGTCCTGCATGTCATTGCGCCGGACTGTTCCAGAAACCGGTCCGGTCAAGGAAATACCGTTTGGTGATGCCAAGCCATCAATCGATGTGATGGCTTGGCGCGCTCAGGAGCGAGGCAGCAGCAGTTCCGCTTCCCAGCGGCCCTCGCGGATCAGGCGAGTGACCTCCTGCGCCAGCGCCTCGATCACGATGCGCGCGGCAGGGTCGAGAGTCCGGTCGGCTGCGGTGGCCAAGTAGTAGCTGCGCTGCAGCGCCGGCCGCACCACCCGTGCAACGACCCAGCCTTCGGCATCAGGCGGACTGTCATCCAGCGTGCAGGCGGGCGTGAAGGTGAAGCCCGCGCCGCACACATAGAGCGAGCGGATGACCCGTGCCGAGTCGTGCTCGTGCGCCACGTTCAACGCGATGCCCAGCGCCGCGGCCGCGTCTTCGACGCTCTGCCGGATCGAGAAGCGCCGCGACTGCAGCACCAGCGGCAGCCGGGCGGCTTGCTCGAAGCCGATCTCCGGGCGCCCGGGCTTGCGGCCGTGCCGGACAGGACGCAGCAGCTTCGAGACGCTGCCTTCGGCGTCGAACCCGCAGACGTAGATCGACTCGCGTGCGAGCGGCTGGCAGCGCAACCCGTCGACCTGCGGCGTATCGACCAGGATACCGACGTCGGCCCGGCGGTCGAGCATGGCTTTCTTCACCATCAGGCTCAGGTCGTCGATCACGAACACGCGAATGCGCGGATGGGTTTTCTTCAAGGTGGCAAGCACTGGGCCGAGGAGCAGCGATGCGAGCAGGAAGGGAGCGGCCACCGTGACGGAGCCCTCCGGGCCCTGGGGCAGACGCTGGATGCGCTCGCGCACCGCATCCGCATCCGACAGCAGGCGGCGCGCGTCTTCGTAGAGCTGCTGGCCTGCCGGCGTCGGTGTCACGCCGGCGTGCGAGCGTTCCAGGAGTTGGGCGCCGAGTTCGGCTTCGAGCTTCTTGATCTGCGCCGTGAGCGCGGGCTGCGCGATATAGAGCGAACCCGCCGCGCGCGACAGGCTGCCCGCCTCCAGCACGGCAATGAAATAGCGAAGCGTGCGCAGTTCCATGGTGCGTCGGTCGTAGCCTGGAAAGCAGTCCCTTTCACCGCGGCGTGACGATGCTGAAGTCGGCATCGAAGGTGTCGAGCATCGCGAACAGCGAGGACACGGCTGTCGCATCGCCCGAGATGCGCACGCTGCCGTCGCGCACCGCGTCCTGAAGACTGAGTTGCTTCAAGCTGATGCGGTCCAGCGTCGACTTGTCGAGCGAGATGGAGGCCGTCGGTTGCGGCGCTTGCGTGTCGGGCAGCCAGGTCAGTGCGCTGTTGCGCAGCGTCATGGCATAGCGCTGCTGCAGATCCGGGAAGCTCCAGTTCAGCACGAACGCCTTGCCCGCCGCCTTGTCGGCATTCAGCCGCACCGCCAAGTAGTCGAAGAAGTGGGGTACGGTCAGCGCCCGCACCAGGTCGGGCGAAGCCGTGCCGGTCGTGGCGCCACGGGCCACCCCGACGCGAAGCTCCTGGGCGCCGCTCAGGTAGGCATTGCGCCAAGTGGCGTTCTCGCTCTGATAGCCGAGTTGCTCCAGCGCGCTGGCCTGCAGCTCCCTGGCCTCCTGGTTGCCCGGGTCCGCGAAGACGAGCTCGTTGCCGATCTGGGCCACCCACCGGTAGTCACCCTGCGCGAATGCTTCCCGAGCCTTCTCCAGGACGGCTTGGGCGCCGCCCATCCACTCGATGGTGCGCTTCGCGGACTGCACCGGAGGCAGAGGATTCAAGTGAGCGGGATTGCCGTCATAGAAGCCCAGGTAGCGCTGATAGATGGCCCGCACGTTGTGGCTGACCGACCCGTAGTAGTCGCGGGCATACCATTTGCGCGCGAGCGGCTCGGGCAGCGTCTTCAGCGTGTCGGCGATGTCCATGGGCGTGAGCCCTTGGTTCATCAGGCGCAGTGTCTGGTCGTTCAGGAAGGCATACATGTCCCTCTGGTCGGCGAGAAACTCCATGATGCGCGACGAGCCCCAGGTCGGCCAATGGTGCTGGCCGATCAGCACGTCCGTTCGGCTTCCGTAGCGCTGCAGGGTCTGGGCGAGATAGTTCGACCATGCCTTCGCGTCCCGGACGGGAGCGCCCCGAAGGGTCAGGATGTTGTGCTGTGTGTGCGTGGCGTTCTCGGCGGCGCACAGCATGCGGAACTGCGGAAAGTACATGTTCATCTCGGCCGGTGCTTCGGTACCGGGGTGAGCTGGAACTCGATATCGAGCCCGTCGACCCGCAGCGTCTCGATCGGCTTCTCGATGGATTCGGTCGGGACGACGAGGCTGACCGTTCCGCGCGACGTGCCTTTCCCGAGTCCGGCATCGACCAGCCCTGTCGCGCTCTTGGGCAATGTCGAGCCGTACATGTACCTCGCACGCCGGCTCATCGCGTTGCCGGCCAGCACGTTCTCGCTCACGGCCTCCTGGGGTGAAGCCGGCTGGGGCGATCACCCGCACCTTGCCCGCCCGCACGTCCGCCTCGGTGACCACGCCCTTGGCGCCCCCGAAGTGGTCGACGTGGCTGTGGGTGTAGATCAGCGCCACCACCGGCTTCCTCGGCCGGTGCGCGTAGTAGAGGTCCAGGCCCGCGCGCGCGGTCTCGGCGACGATCAGCGGATCCATCACGATGATCCCGGTGTCGCCCTCGATGATGTTCATGTTCGAGAGGTCCGCGCCGCGCACCTGATAGACGCGGTCGCTCACCTTGAACAGGCCGGCTTCATTGTTGAGCTGTGCCTGCCGCCAAAGGCTCGGGTTCACGCTCGGCGGCGCGAGCGCGTCGCGCTCGAAGGCAAAGGCGCCGAAGTCCCACGCGACGCGCCCGTCCGCCATGCGGACCGGCGCGTCGGGAAAGCGAGCGACCAAGCCGCGCCGCGCGTCCTCGAAGTCTTGCCGGTCCTCGAAGGGCAACTTCGAGAGCCACTGGGCGTTTACGGACGCCGTCATCCCGGTCGCCTCGGCGGCGTGCGCGGCGACGCCGTGAAGCGCACCCCAGGGGATCAGGACGGCGAGGGAGATGTGACGAAGTTTCATGGGCAAGACGGGACCGATGCAAAACCGCATTGGAGGCCATCCAAAGCCATAATTCAATTGCAAGTTAATCATCGTTCCCATGCATCGGAGGCATTGCCTTGAACCTCAAGCGGATGTCGCATCTGATCGCAGTTGCCGAAGAGGGCTCGCTTGCGGCGGCGGCCCGCAGGCTTCATCTGACGCAGCCGGCCTTGACCCGGAGCATCCAGGCGCTCGAAGCCGAAACGGAGTTGCCGGTGTTCGACCGCGGGCCGCGCGGCGTCACGTTGACTGCCGCGGGCCACATGATGGTCGAGCGCGCCCGGCGCATCCTCTTTGAAGCACGCTGCCTGGAACGCGACATCGAGTTGATGCGCAAGAACGAGATGGGCAGCGTTCGTCTCGGGATGGGTCCGCTGCCTGCCGCCATCCTGTTGTCCGGCGCACTGGCGACGATGAATCGCGAATGGCCGGGCTTGAATGTGGTGGCCGACGTGAGCGGCGGTGCGGCGCTGTTGACGGCCTTGCACAACGAGTCGCTCGATTTCGTCGTGGTCGAATCCCGAACCCTTCCCAGGACCGTCGACCTTCGGGTATGCAAGCTGCCTGCGGAGCCTGCAGGTTGGTTCGTCCGTTGGGGCCATCCCCTCCTTCCCGGACCGGCATCGCCGGAACAGATGCAAGCCGCCACATTGGTGTCCGTGCCGCTGCCCGCGAAAGGCCACGCGCGCCTTCGTCGCTGGCTCGGCTACCGCCCCGGGGAGGATCTGCCCTTCAAGGTCGAATGCAACGACTTTCACTCGCTGACGCTGTCGGTGCTGCAAAGCGACGCGGTCCTGCTCGCGCCCTGGCGCGCGCTGGCGGAGCAGTTGAAGGCCGGAACCCTGGTCCCGCTAGAGGTCGCGCAGGCCGGCGGCCCGGCAGCGATGGAATTCGTGATTGCGCACTTGGCACAGCGAACGCTTTCACCAGCGGCGGAACGCGCCGTTGCCACGATCCGGGCCGTAGCTGCGCGCTAAATGTTCAGTCTCGGTATTTAATATTTTAGTTTGCCTTCCATATTCCGAAGGTTTAACGTGCCGGTCGGACGCACTTCGATTCTTTTTGGCAAGGCTCAGGAAGAAGCAAAGCGCGTTTACTCATGCACTGTTC
>JAQGLP010000145.1 GCA_028292835.1 Variovorax sp. | reverse complement strand
CGCGCCACTTCTTCAATGTCGCCGGCGCCAGCGACCGGCTGGTGATCCGCGAGCTGCCGCTGGCGCTGCCGATGGTGCGCGTCGATGCGCTGTGGCACCGCCGCACGCACGCCAGCCCGGCGCATGGCTGGTTGCGCCAGACGCTGGTGCGCGCCGCCGGCGATGCGCTCGCGCGCTCGCAGCGGGAGCATCCCGCGCCTGAACCCCGCGTGGAACCTGCCTAGACTCGACCCCGATGAAGATTCAGCTGCTGTCCGACCTGCACCTCGAAGCCCACCCGCGCTTCGAACCCATCCCGGCGCCGGACGCCGACCTGCTGGTGCTGGCCGGCGACATCGGCTCCTACCAGGCCGGCTCGCGCCTGGCAGAGCCCGACTTCGGCCTGACGCGCTTCTCTCCGAACCACGGCTGGCCGACGCCGGTGGTATTCCTGCCCGGCAACCACGAGTACGACAACGACGATTTCGACGCCGTGCATGCGCGGCTGCGCGACACCAGTGAGGCGCTCGGCATGCGCTGGCTGGAGCGCGAAACGCTGGTGATGGAAGGCGTGCGGCTGGTCGGCACCACGCTCTGGAGCGATTTCGATGCGCTGGTGGGGCCCACCGACAGCCTGGCCGAGCAGTACAAGAAGCGCGGCAAGGCGATGCGCGCGGCCAACTTCTACCTGGAAAAGATGGCGGCCACGCGTCGCGGCCTGCCCTTCCTGGCCGAGCAGGTGCGCGAGCAGGCGCTGGCCTGCCAGGAGTGGCTGCGCGCCGCGCTCGCCGAGCCGTTCGACGGCCCGACCGTCGCCATCACGCACTTCGCGCCGACGCTGGCGAGCGCCGATCCGCGCTACGGCCTGTCGCCCGGCACGGCGGGCTTCTGCAATTCGCTCGACGAGCTGCTGCCGCGGGCCCAGGCCTGGTTGCACGGCCACCTGCATTGCCCGTTCGACTACGTGAAGGACGGCTGCCGCGTGGTCGCCAACCCGCTGGGCTACCGCGGCAAGGGCGAGCAGGAGGGGTTCCGGCCGACGCTGTGCGTCGAGGTGCTATCGAATCAATAGCTGGCCGCGCCCACGGGGCGTGCGCTCGCGGGATGTTAGATGCCTAGACTCCGTGGAGGGCCGGTTCGATGCCGGCGCGCCCGGCGCCCTCTATGATCGGCGCCGTTCTTGTAAGGAAACCCATGCTCAACGGCCTGTGGCTCGGCTTTTTCCTGGTGGCCACGGCGGCGGCGCTCGGCCGCTGGGGTGTCGGCGGCGACGCGACCGTGTTCGCCGCCATGGTCGAGAGCCTGTTCGCCATGGCGCGGCTGGCGGTCGAGGTGATGCTGCTGCTGTTCGGCACGCTGACGCTGTGGCTGGGCTTCCTGCGCATCGCGGAAGCCGCCGGGCTGGTCGGCTGGCTGGCGCGGGGGCTCGGGCCGCTCTTTCGGCGGCTGATGCCGGGCGTGCCGGCCGGGCACCCGGCGCTCGGCCTCATCACCCTGAACTTCGCCGCCAACGCGCTCGGGCTGGACAACGCCGCCACGCCGATCGGGCTGAAGGCGATGCGCGAGCTGCAGACCCTGAACCCGAGCGCCACCACGGCGAGCGACGCGCAGATCCTGTTCCTGGTGCTCAACGCCTCCTCGCTCACGCTGCTGCCGGTGACGATCTTCATGTACCGCGCGCAGCAGGGCGCGGCCGACCCGACGCTGGTGTTCCTGCCGATCCTGCTGGCCACCAGCGCCTCGACGCTGGTGGGCCTGCTCACGGTCGCGGCGGTGCAGCGCCTGCGCCTCTGGGACCCGGTGGTGCTGGCCTACCTGGTGCCCGGTGCGCTGGCGCTGGCCGGCTTCATGGCGTTCCTGGCGGGCCTGTCGGCGGCGGCGCTGGCAGCGCTGTCGTCGCTGCTGGGCAACCTGACGCTGTTCGGGCTGATCGTCGCCTTCCTGCTGCTCGGCGCGGTGCGGCGCGTGAAGGTGTACGAGTGCTTCGTCGAGGGCGCGAAGGAAGGCTTCGACGTGGCGAAGAACCTGCTGCCCTACCTGGTGGCGATGCTGTGCGCCGTGGGCGTGCTGCGGGCCTCAGGCGCGCTCGACATCGCGCTCGAGGGCATCCGCTGGGCGGTGGCGCGCACCGGCTGGGACACGCGCTTCGTCGACGCGCTGCCCACGGCGCTGGTCAAGCCGTTCTCGGGCAGCGCGGCGCGCGCCATGCTGATCGAGACCATGAAGAGCCAGGGGGTCGACAGCTTCCCGGCGCGCGTGGCCGCCACCATCCAGGGCAGCACCGAAACCACCTTCTACGTGCTGGCGGTGTACTTCGGCGCGGTCGGCCTCCAGCGCGCGCGCCACGCGGTGGCCTGCGCGCTGGCGGCGGAACTCGCCGGCGTGGTGGCAGCGATCGGGGTGTGCTACTGGTTCTTCGGCTGACGCGGCGCCCGGCCGGCGCCGCGACGCCGCTCAATCGATGAAGTTGCCCTGCGCGTTCAGCAGCGTCTGGCTCACGTAGCGGCTGGCGCGACCGTCCCGGGCGAATTCCAGGTGGTAGCCGTCGAGTTCGAGGGGCCGGCGCCGCTGGAACTCGGCGAGCACCCGGGCGCGTGTCGGGTTCGGTCCGGCGCCTGCCAGCACGGCCGCCGCGTAGCGGCCCGCCAGGTAGCCCGCCAGGCTGACCGGCGACGGCGCCTCGTCGAACAGCCGCTGCAGCGCCGCCCGGTAGGACCGCACCACCCCCACCTTGCCGGCACGCGGGTTGGGCACGACCTGCGTGAAGATCACCGGCACCGCCTTGGCGGGCTTCAACTGCAGGAAGGTGGTGGTGTCGACGTCCGACAGGCACACCACGTAGCGTTGCGAGCCGCGCTGGCCGAGGCCGCGCGTGAACAGCGCCAGCTCGATGCTCTGCCCCATGAACACCAGGAAGACCGGCGCGTCCGGCGGCAGCCGCGACGCATAGCGTTCGATGTCCTCGCCCGCCGGAACGGTCAAGGCCCGCGTCTTGAGCTGCAGCCGGGCGGCGAAGGCCGACGTGCTTGGCTGCAGGGCCTGCGCCTGGGCGGGGGTCGGGTAGACCAGACCCAGTTCGGTCACGCCCATGCCGGCCATGTTCTTCAGCACATGGCGCAACTGCTCTTCGCGCGAGGCGAAGATCGCGAACAG
>JAQGLP010000137.1 GCA_028292835.1 Variovorax sp. | reverse complement strand
GGCATCGCCGCGGAAGAACTGTCGGGCGGCACGCTGGCCGTGCGCTCGCCCATCGACGGCGCCGAACTGGCGCGCCTGCGGGAAATGCCGGTGGCGTCGATGCCCGGGGTGATCGCGCGCTCGAAGGCCGCGTTCCGCCCATGGCGCGAGGTGCCCGCGCCGGTGCGCGGCGAGCTGGTGCGGCTGTGGGGGGAGGAGCTGCGCCGCGCCAAGGCCGACATCGGCCACGTCATCTCGGTCGAGGTCGGCAAGATCGCCGAGGAGGGTCGCGGCGAGGTGCAGGAGGGTGTGGACATCTGCGAGTTCGCGCTCGGCCTGTCGCGCCAGCTCCATGGCCGCACCATCGTGTCGGAACGGCCCGGCCACCGGATCATGGAGCAGTACCACCCGCTCGGGCCGGTGGCCGTCATCACGGCCTTCAACTTCCCGAGCGCGGTGTTCGCGTGGAACGCGGCGCTCGCGCTGGTGTGCGGCGACCCGGTCGTCTTCAAGCCGTCCGAGAAGGCGCCGCTGTCGGGCCTGGCGACCTTCCGGGCGCTGGAACGCGCGGTCGCGCGCTTCGGTGACCGCGCGCCCGAGGGCCTGGCGCAGATCGCGCTTGGCGGGGCGGCCACGGCCGAGGCGCTGGTCGACAGCCCCGACATCGCGCTGGTGTCGGCGACCGGCTCCACGCGCATGGGGCGCGCGGTCGGGCCGCGTGTGGCGGCGCGCTTCGGGCGGCGCATCCTGGAGCTGGGCGGCAACAACGCCATGGTCGTGACGCCCGCGGCCGACCTCGACCTGGCGGTGCGCGCCATCGTGTTCAGCGCGGTCGGCACGGCCGGCCAGCGCTGCACCTCGCTGCGGCGCCTCATCGTGCACCGCGCGGTCCGGGACCGGTTGCTCGACAAGCTGCTGCCGGTCTACGCCAGCCTGCGCATCGGCGATCCGCTGGAGGCGGGCACGCTGGTCGGTCCGCTGATCGACGAAGCCGCCTGCGACGCGATGCGGCAGGCTCTAGCCGACGCCACGGCGCAGGGCGGGCGCATCCTGACCGGCGGCGAGCGCGTTCATGCGGGGCGGTTTCCAAGGGCGTTCTATGTACGGCCCGCCATCGTCGCCATGCCGGGCCAGACCGACGTGGTGCGCCGCGAGACTTTCGCGCCGCTCCTCTACCTGCTCGGCTACGACGATTTCGACGACGCCATCGCGCTGCACAACGACGTGCCGCAGGGCCTGTCGTCGTGCATCTTCTCGAACGACCTGCGCGAGGCCGAGCGCTTCGTGTCGGCGGCGGGGTCGGACTGCGGCATGGCCAACGTCAACATCGGCCCGAGCGGCGCCGAGATCGGTGGCGCCTTCGGCGGCGAGAAGGAGACCGGCGGCGACCGCGAGAGCGGCTCCGACGCCTGGAAGCAGTACATGCGGCGCAGCACCAACACCATCAACTTCTCGGCCGAGCTGCCGCTGGCGCAGGGCATCCGGTTCGAGTGAACCCGGCGACGCCCCAAGTCAAAAATGTCTCTGGATGCCGCCGATGCTGGTTCTTCTGCTATGGATTCGATAGCGGATTCGGTGGCTCCGGCGATCGGGGAACGGCGCTGCGCCGGTCCACCTTGCGGCTCAGCACCACGGCGGTGTGGGTCTGGCGGATGCCCTCGATCAGCCCGATGCGGTCGAGCAGGGCGTCGAGCTGTTCGTTGGTCTCGCAGCGCAGCAGCACCATGTAGTCGTACTCGCCGCTGACGGCCGAGACCTCTTCCACTTCAGGCTGCCGTTCGAGCGCCCGCAGGACGCCAGCGGCGGTCCTCGGCGCCACGCTCAGGCCGCAGTAGGCGCGCACGGCCGCCGCTTCGAGCCGCTGGCCGAGCCGCACGCCGTAGCCGGCGATGACGCCCTCGCGCTCCAGCCGCGCGATGCGCGCGACCACGGTGGTGCGCGCCAGCTTGAGCTTGCGTGCGAGCAGCGCCACGCTCTCGCGGGCGTTGGCCTGCAGCAGGGTCAGCAGGTGGCGGTCGAGGTCGTCCAGGCCGGCCCGGCCCGGGCCACGCTGGCTGTGGAGCGTCAAGGGCTGGTCCCGCTCAGTCGAGTTCGACGACGAGGTCGATCTCGACACACGCGCCCAGCGGGACCTGCGCCGCGCCGAAGGCGCTGCGCGCGTGCGTGCCGCGCTCGCCCAGCACCTCGGCCAGCAGCTCGCTGGCGCCATTGGTCACCAAGTGCTGTTCGGTGAAGGCCGGCGTCGAATTGACCAAGCTCATGAGCTTGACAACGCGCCGGACCTTGCTGAGGTCGCCCGTGGCGGCGTGCAGCGTGCCCAGCAGGTCGATGGCGACCGCACGCGCGGCGGCGCGGCCTTCGTCGGTGCCCATGCCGGCGCCGAGCTGGCCGGTCCAGACCTTGCCGTCCTTCTTGGCGATGTGGCCCGAGACGAACAGCAGGTTGCCGCTCCGCACGAAGGGCACGTAGGCGGCGGCGGGAGCGGCCACCGGCGGCAGCGTGATGCCGAGGGCGGCGAGTTTGTCGTAGGGGTTCATGAAGTCTCCTGATAAAAATGATGACGATGAAATCTTGCCATGGCGCATGCGGCACGGGCACCATCAGCTATCGATTCGATAGCAAAAGGCCGCTGGCGCCGACCGGGGCGGGCTGGCCTGGCGCAGGCGAATCGGCTGAAAGCACGGCGATCTGGCAGCCGGGCGCGC
>JAQGLP010000135.1 GCA_028292835.1 Variovorax sp. | reverse complement strand
GCGAGCACACGCGGCGGGTGCTGGACCTGTGCACCGGCAACGGCAGCTTGGCCGTTCTCGCCGCCCTGGCCTGGCCCGACGTGAGCGTGACGGCGGCGGACCTCTCGCCCGCCGCGCTCGAGATCGCCGCCATCAACGTCACCCGCCACCAGCTCGACGCTCGCATCGCGCTGGTCGAATCCGACGGCCTGGCGGCGCTCGCCGGCCCGTTCGACCTCATCCTGTGCAACCCTCCCTACGTCAACGCCGCCAGCATGGCCGCGCTGCCCGCCGAATACCGCGCCGAGCCGGAACTCGCGCTGGCCGGCGGCAGCGACGGCATGGACTTCATCCGCACGCTGCTGCGCGAGGCGCCCGCGCGCATGAGCCCGCAGGCCGTGCTGGTGCTTGAAATCGGCAACGAACGTCCGCACTTCGAGACGGCCTTCCCGCAACTCGAAGTGGTTTGGCTCGAAACCTCCGCCGGCGGCGACCAGGTCCTGTTGGCAACGCGCGAAGCGTTGCTCGAAATCCTCCCCTCATGATCACTCTCAAGAACGTCGTCCTGCGTCGCAGCGCCAAGGTGCTGCTCGACGGCGCCACCGTCACCCTCAACCCGACCGAAAAAGTCGGCCTGGTCGGACGCAACGGCGCCGGCAAATCCACCCTCTTCGCCCTCTTCAACGGCACGCTGCACGAGGACGGTGGCGATTTCTCCCGACCCCGCCAGTGGCGCCTGGCGCAGGTCGCGCAGGACATGCCCGAGACCGACGCGCCGGCCACCGACTTCGTGGTCGGCGGCGACACGCGGCTGGTCGAGCTGCGGGAAGCCCTGTCCGCCATCGAGACCGCCTACGAAGCCCATCCCGACGATCACGACCTCGGCATGGCGCTGGCGCACGCCTACACCGACTTGGCCGACGCTGGCGAGCACGACGCGGTGCCGCGCGCGCAGGCGCTGATCCTCGGGCTGGGCTTCAAGGCGCACGAGCTGAGCGAGCCGGTCAACAGCTTTTCCGGCGGCTGGCGCATGCGCCTGCAGCTCGCCCGTGCGCTGATGTGCCCGAGCGACCTGCTGCTGCTCGACGAGCCGACCAACCACCTGGACCTGGACGCCCTGGTCTGGCTGGAGAGCTGGCTGCAGAAGTACCAAGGCACCATGATCGTCATCAGCCACGACCGCGAGTTCCTCGACGCCGTGACCGATGTCACGCTGCACATCGAGCACGCCAAGCTGACGCGCTACGGCGGCAACTACAGCGCCTTCGAAACCCTGCGCGCCCAGCAGCTGGAACTGCAGCAGTCGGCCTTCGCCAAGCAGCAGGACAAGATCGCCCACCTGCAGAAGTTCATCGACCGCTTCAAGGCCAAGGCCAGCAAGGCCAAGCAGGCGCAAAGCCGCGTCAAGGCGTTGGAGCGCATGGAAAAGGTCGCGCCGCTGCTGGCCGAGGCCGACTTCACCTTCGAGTTCAAGGAGCCGGGCAACATCCCGAACCCCATGCTCTCGATCAGCCATGCCAGCTTCGGCTACGTCGTCGAGGGCGAGCCCAAGACCATCCTCACAGACGTCAGCCGCTCGGTGCAGGCCGGCCAGCGCATCGGCATCCTGGGCGCCAACGGCCAGGGCAAGTCGACGCTGGTCAAGACCATCGCGCGCGAGATGGGCGCGCTCGCCGGCACCGTCACCGAAGGCAAGGGCCTGAACATCGGCTACTTCGCGCAGCAGGAACTCGACGTGCTGCGCCCGCAGGACAACCCGCTGGAACACATGGTGCGCATGGCGCGCGAGCTGGGCTCGGCCGTGAAGGAGCGCACCGGCGAGCAGGACCTGCGCGGCTTTCTCGGCAGCTTCAACTTCTCGGGCGACATGGTCAAGCAGCCCGTCGGCACCATGAGCGGCGGCGAAAAGGCGCGGCTGGTGCTGGCGATGATGGTCTGGCAGCGGCCCAACCTGCTGCTGCTCGACGAGCCGACCAACCACCTGGACCTGGCTACGCGCGAGGCGCTGGCCGTGGCGCTCAACGAGTTCGAGGGCACGTTGATGCTCGTCAGCCACGATCGCGCGCTGCTGCGCTCGGTGTGCGATGAGTTCTGGCTGGTCGGGCGCGGCGTGGTGAGCGACTTCGACGGCGACCTCGACGACTACCAGCGCTACCTGCTGGAGGAAGCCAAGCGATTGCGCGAACTGGCCAAGGAGGCCTCGCGCCCGGTCGAGCCTGCCGTCAAATCGATCGCATCGCCCGCCCTGCCGATGGGGGGCACGGCCACTTTGGGCGCTCAAAACCAACCCGCCCCGAAGACGCAGCGAAAGCAGGACGCCCAGGATCGCCAGCAACGCGGTGACCAGGCCAAGCCGCTCCAGCGCGAACTGGCCGACATCGACCAGCGGCTGGCGCTGGCCACGAGCGAGCGCGAGGCGGTGGAGCAGCGCCTCGCCGCGCCGCTCTCGCCCGCCGAGATCGCCGAGGCGGGCAAACGCCTCAAGACGCTGGCGCAGGACATTGCCGGGCTCGAAGAACGCTGGCTTGCGCTGTCTGATCAAATCGAGAGTCTCACAACCTGAAATTCAGGAGACAAGCAGGATGCCCACATCCGTCGAGTTGGCGCAGGGCGACCCGGCCTTGATTGCCGCCATCCATCGCAGCCGCCGGCTGCTCGGTCGCAAGGCGCTGCTAGCCGCCGCGGCTAGCGCCTTGCCCGTTCCGGGCATGGACTGGGCGGCCGATGCGGCGTTGCTGTCGCGCCTGCTGCCGCAAATCAGCGCCGAATTCGGCCTCGCGCCGACGCAGCTCGACCGGCTGGCGCCGCTGCAGCGCACCCACATCCAGCAGGCCGCCACGGCGGTGGGCGCACTGCTGGTGGGCAAACTGGTCACGCGTGATCTGCTGGTGTTGTTGGCGCGCCACGTGGGTTTCCGCATGACGGCCAAGCAGGCGACCAAGTACGTGCCGCTGGCTGGCCAAGCTGTCTCGGCGGCACTCGGCTACACCGCCCTGCGCGCCCTGGGGGAACTGCATATCAAGGACTGCGTGAGGGTGGCCCGGGCTGCCCAGCTGGTGCTGCCGGTTCCGGTTTCTGCCAGCCTCAAGACAGCCCTGGGTGTCCGGCTACAGGAAAGATGGCAACGCCTGCTGACGCAATCCGCAACATAATGTCACCAATTAAATTTTTAGCGGCGTACTCCCGCGAGACAAAAAAATGTTTTTCTTCAGGATCAGTGGCCATGAATGAGATGGATCTTGGGGCAGCTGTCGAGCGTTTGATGGGCCGGGTGGACTACTACCTGCATTGCGAGTTGGACGACCAATACGACCATGAGCGTCCCGATACCGCGCGCAGCCTGCTCGAAACCGCGATTCGGCAAGAATTGCAGCGCGCCGGCGCCATCGCACTGATGTCCGCAGTCGTTCAGTCGGCGCGTTCGGAGCGGGACAACGACCTGACCATCGGCTGAGCCCAAGCGCCAGTTGCGCGTCATTCGCGCTGGCACAGGCCTTGTCATGATGCTGTGCTTTACGAGGTGTCCTGCAGAGCCTCGTTTTTCATAAACCGTCCTGGCCAGACAGGCGATGCAAATCGCCTCCAAACCCTTCGACCGCCAGTGCTCGACGTTGGTTACAGACTCGGCACGCCATTTGCTCCACGAATCAATGTGCAGCAACCTCCTCTCTT
>JAQGLP010000113.1 GCA_028292835.1 Variovorax sp. | reverse complement strand
CTACTTCCAGCGCAGCAGCTCGATGTCGATGCTGTTCCTGCCGTCGCCCAGCATCAGCGCGCCTTCCTGCACCGTCGCCTGCAGCTGCATGCTGCGCTGCGCCAGCGCGGCCAGCGCCTGCGAGGCGGCGGTCGGCACGCGCCACACGCCGAGGTTCTGCGGGCGCGAGAGCTTGTTCTCGATGCCGCGCCACCAGATCTCGGCCGCGTGGTTGAAGCAGTACAGCAGCACCTCGTCGGCCTTGCCGCAGGCCTTGACGAGCGGCTTGTCCTCCGGCTGGCCGACCTCGATCCAGACCCGCGTGCGCCCGGTGAAGTCGCGCAGCGACACGTCCGGGTCGTCCGGGTTCGACAGGCCCGCGCCGAAGCCCAGCACGCCGTCGCCGCCGCACACCGTTTGCAGCTTGTGCGCGTTGAGCGCCAGCGCGACCAGCCGGACCATCATGCGCTCGTCGGTCTCGCTCGGATGCCGCGCCAGCGTCAGCGCGTGGTCGGCGTAGTAGCCGTGGTCGATGTCGGCGATCTGGAGGTTCGCCTTGAAGATGGTGGATTTGAGGGCCATGACAGTTGTTGCTCGCCCCCAGGCTGCGCGCACTGCGTGTCGCTTCGCCTAACCCCTGCCGGGGACGGGCCGGCCGCTTCGGAGCGGCCGGGCGCGGCGGCCCCCTGGAAAAGAGAATGGGGGTCTTTTGCTATTGAATTAATAGCTTGTAGAGACCGTGGGACGGGCGCTGCAGCCGCTTTTCTTGCGAAAACCTTTAGACCCGACGCGCCAGCTCGGCCGCCTTGCCGGTGTAGCCGGCCGGCGTCATGGCCAGCAGGCGTTCCTTCTCGGCGTCGGGAATGTCCAGCGAGCGGATCAGGCCGTGCAGCGCCTCGGCGGTCACCACCCGGCCGCGCGTGACCTCCTTCAGCTGCTCGTAGGCGCCCTGCACGCCGAAGCGGCGCATCACGGTCTGGATCGGCTCGGCCAGCACTTCCCAGGCGGCGTCGAGGTCGTCGGTGATCGCTTCCTGGTTGAGTTCGAGCTTGCTCAGGCCGGTGGCGAGCGAGCCGTAGGCCAGCACGGCGTAGCCGAAGCCCACGCCCATGTTGCGCAGCACGGTCGAGTCGGTCAGGTCGCGCTGCCAGCGGCTGATCGGCAGCTTCTCGCTCAGGTGGCGCAGTACCGCGTTGGCCAGGCCCAGGTTGCCTTCGGCGTTCTCGAAATCGATCGGATTGACCTTGTGCGGCATCGTGCTCGATCCGATCTCGCCCTCCTTCAGGCGCTGCTTGAAGTAGCCCAGGCTGACATAGCCCCAGATGTCGCGCGCGAAGTCGATCAGGATGGTGTTGGCGCGCGCCAGCGCGTCGAACAGCTCGGCCATGTAGTCGTGCGGCTCGATCTGGATGCTGTAGGGCTGGAACGTGAGGCCCAGGCCGAGCGGCGTCGGCGACTCGACCACCTTGCGGCTGAAGGCTTCCCAGTCGAAGTCGGGCCAAGCGGCCAAGTGCGCGTTGTAATTGCCCACGGCGCCGTTCATCTTGCCCATCAGCGCCACGGTCGCGATCCGCTCCCGCGCGGTGGCCAGGCGCACCGCGACGTTGGCGATTTCCTTGCCCACGGTGGTCGGGCTGGCGGTCTGGCCGTGCGTGCGCGAGAGCATCGCCACGTCGGCGAAGCGGTGCGCCATCTCGCGCAGCGTGCCGACCAGGCCGTCGAGCGCGGGCAGGATGACCAGCTCGCGCGCCGCCTTGATCTGCAGTGCGTGGCTGGTGTTGTTGATGTCCTCGCTGGTGCAGGCGAAATGCACGAACTCGGCGGCGCCCATCAGCTCGGGGCGGCCCTCGAACCTCGACTTGATCCAGTACTCCACGGCCTTGACGTCGTGGTTGGTGGTTTTCTCGATCGCCTTGATGGCGTGGGCATCGGCCTCGGAGAAGTTCTTGACGAGCCCGAGCAGGTAGGTGCGCGCGCCGGGGGTCAGCGGCTTCAACTCGGCGAAGCCGGCGTCCGACAGCGCGATGAACCACGCGACCTCGACCTGCACGCGGCGGTGCATGTAGCCCTGCTCGCTCAGCAGCGGACGCAGCGTGGCGAGCTTTGAGGCGTAGCGTCCATCGAGGGGGGAAAGGGCGGAAACGGGAGAGAAAGGCATGCGCGGAATTGTAGGCGTCGCCATTGGGGCGAGCCCTAAAATGAAAGCGCTACAAGATGACATCGAGGGAAGAGATCGCATGAAATTGATCGGATCCGGTACCAGTCCTTACGTGCGCAAGGTGCGTGTGGTCCTGGCCGAAAAGCGGCTGGACTACCAGTTCGTCACCGAGGATGTCTGGGCCGACACCACCGCCATCGGTCAGTCGAATCCGCTCGGCAAGGTGCCCTGCCTGCTGATGGAAGGGGGCGACGCGATGTTCGACTCCCGCGTGATCGTCGAGTACCTCGACACCCTCTCGCCGGTCGGCAAGCTCATCCCGCAGCAAAGCCGCGAGCGCGCCGAGGTCAAGAGCTGGGAGGCGCTGGCCGACGGCGTCATGGACGCCGGCGTGCTCTGGCGCCTGGAGGCCACCTGGCCCGGGCGCGCCGACGGCGAGCGCAGCCAGGCCTGGATCGACCGCCAGCGCGGCAAGGTCGAGGCCGGCATCGCGGCCATGGCCAAGGGCCTGGGCGACAAGCCCTTTTGCAGCGGCATCCACCCGAGCCTGTCGGACATCGCGGTCGGCTGCGCGCTCGGCTGGCTCGGCTTCCGCTTTCCCGAAATCGACTGGCGCGGCCGCCATCCCAACCTCGGCAAGCTGCACGACAAGCTCATGCTGCGGCCCAGTTTCTCGGAAACCAGGCCAGTCTGACGCGAGGTCGGCGCCGGCAAGGCCACCGACTGGCCGGCCCGGACCGCGCAGAAGAGAAAATGTTGCGAAGCGCCCCGGCACGAAGGAGGGAGGAGGGAGGAGGAGAAGACTCGCCCCGGGATTGCAGCTGGACCTCAGGGGTCCGGAAGGCTTCGCAACATGAAAATCGTCGGCGACGGTCCCCGATGTCGCCTGAAGGCCTTGAGAGCGCAGCGCCTTTTGCCTGGTTCCCGCCGCCGTCGTGCCAGTGGTAATCGTTTGTGACGTCGGCGCCGCAAGGAGCCGATGCACGGCACGGGCCGGTCGCTGCCGGAGCTCCAGCGGACGCACTCATGTCCGCGGGGCCGCCATGTCAATGAAGGGCGAGCTGGCGCTCCAGTTCATGGACGAAGCCGCGGTCTTCCGGCGCCGTCAGGCTCGAGTAGGACGCCACGACCGCGCCGTCGCGGCCGATCAGGTACTTGTAGAAATTCCACTTGGGCGTCGTGCCCGACTGCTGGGCCAGTTGGCGGAACAGCGCATTGGCGTCGTTGCCGCGCACCGAGGACTTGGCGAACATCGGAAACTTGACGCCGAAGGTGCTCTCGCAGAAGTCGGCGATCTCCTTGTTGGAGCCCGTCTCCTGGGCAAAGTCGTTGGACGGGAAACCCAGCACCACGAGCCCGCGCGAGCGGTATAAGGCGTCGAGCGCATCCAGTCCGCGGTACTGCTTGGTGAAGCCGCAAAAACTCGCCGTGTTGACCACCAGCACCACCTTGCCGGCGTATTGGCACAGCGACTGGGGCTTCTCGTCCTGCAGGCGCGCAAAGGTGTGGCGCAGGAGCGCCGGACAGCCGGCGGCGGCTTCCGCGGCGGACGGTGCGCTGGCGGCCTCGGCCGGGACGGGCGTGGCGCCCTGGGCCCAGGGCAGCCAGGCCAGCAGCAGCGCGGCCAGCGCCGGCAGCCTCGCGAAATGGTTCATGGCACGCATGGCGATTTCTCCTTGGCAGGGCAGGATGCATCCGTGGCGGTTTCCGCACGCGTATACCTGATTTCGAAAGCATCGCACAAACGAATGAAGCGCGCCGACTAAAATGCGCCCGGAAGGAACCCGACCGATGCTCTACCCCGAACTCTTCAGACAACTCGAATCCGTCCGCTGGGACATGGACCGGGACATTCCGTGGCAGTCGTTCGACGCCGCCAAGCTGTCCGAGGAGCAGGCGCAAACCATCAAGATGAACGCCATCACCGAGTGGGCGGCGCTGCCGGCCACCGAGATGTTCCTGCGCGACAACCGCCACGACAGCGATTTCTCGGCCTTCATGTCGATCTGGTTCTTCGAGGAACAGAAGCACTCGCTGGTGCTGATGGAGTACCTGAAGCGCTTCAGTCCGCAGCACGTGCCGACCGAGCAGGAACTGCACGACGTGCGCTTCGACTTCGACCCGGCGCCGCCGCTGGAGACGCTGATGCTGCACTTCTGCGGCGAGATCCGCTTGAACCACTGGTACCGCCGGGCCGCCGAGTGGCACAGCGAGCCGGTCATCAAGCACATCTACACCACCCTGTCGCAGGACGAGGCTCGCCACGGCGGCGCCTACCTGCGCTACATGAAGCGCGCGCTCGAGAAGTTCGGCGACGAGGCGCGCGCTGCCTTCACCAAGGTCGGCGTGCTGATGGCCAGCGCCCGGCGCACCGCGCAGGCGCTGCACCCGACCAACCTGCACGTGAGCAAGGCGCTGTTCCCCAACGACACGGTGCAAAGCCGCATGCCCGACCCGGAGTGGCTGGAGCACTGGCTGGACCACCAGATCAAGTTCGACGCCGTGTGGGAAAACAAGGTCGGCGAGCGCATCCTGCACAACCTGAGCCTGCTGATGAACCGTAGCTTCAAGACGGTGCAGGAACTCAACCGCTACCGCAAGGAAGTCGGCGCCTCGGTGGGCGCGCAGACGGTCTACCAAGGCGCCTGAGGCGCGGGCACTGTCTCCGCGCGGTCGACGGACGTGGACGTCCGCTCAGCGCCGCTCGACCACTAAAGGCGCGATGCCCAGTTCGTCGCGGAACTGCCCGGCCCTGCTGCGGGCCAGGTCGCGCGATGCAAACGGCCCGGCCTGGACACGGTGCGTGCCCTGTTCGCTGAACACGTTCAGGGTTTCGGCCAGCGCCGGCAGCTCGCGCGCCACGCGTTGCTGCAGGCCCGCCGCGCCTTCGGAACGGCTGAACGCCCCCAACTGCACCCAGAAGCCCGCCTCGGCCGGCCGACGGGCCGCTGCCGCCGTCTCTGGAGCCGTTGGCGCTGCACGGGACTTTTCCGGATCGCGTGACGCCAGCGCCGGCACGGCGGGCAGCTCCGAGGTCTCGGGGCGCACCGCCGTCGCGACCGGCATGGTCTGCGCCTCCGGCGACCCGGCCGGTGTCGGCGCCGGCTCCGCCAGCGGCAACGGCAACGGCAACGGCAACGGCAGGGGGAGGGCTGGCAAGGTCGCCGCCGGTGTCGACGCTGCCGCCAGCGCGGTGCCCCGCGGGTCCCGGTCGCGCTGCCAGGCGCCCGTGCGAATGTCCTCGTTCGTGATGCGCTCGATCTCTACCGGCGCCACGCCGCGCAGCAGGTCGAGCTTGAGCGCGGCGCCGTAGCTGAGATCGATCACGCGGTCTTCATGGAACGGCCCGCGGTCGTTCACGCGCACGATCACCTCGCGGCCGTTGGCGGGGTTGCGCACGCGCGCATAGCTGGGCAGGGGCAGCGTACGGTGCGCCGCCGTCATGGCGTACATGTCGTACGGCTCGCCGCTGGCGGTCGAGCGGCTGTGGAACTTGCTGCCGTACCAGGAGGCGAGGCCGCTCTCGCGGAACGCCCGGTCGTCCGCGATTGGCACATAGGAGCGGCCCAGCACGGTGTAGGGCTTGCTGGTGCCGCCGCTGGCGCGGATAGGCTCGACGCGCGGCTGGGCATCGGGCAGCGCGGCGGGGTTGCCGGGCGGCCGGGCCGGCGCGCCATCGCGTCCGCCGCGC
>JAQGLP010000573.1 GCA_028292835.1 Variovorax sp. | reverse complement strand
CGCTCAATGCGGTACAGCCGGCGCCTGGTAGTGAGTCTGACAAGCGGGCGGCGCCGTCTGGTGACCGCGTGTCGGTCAAAGCCCTCAAGTCCTTCATGGGAGACGAGGGCATGAAGTCGCCTGACAGCGAACCTTTCGAGGTAACCCGCAACCGGGCAGCAGAACTCCGCGCGAATGGCCTCGTCGAATATGCCAGCGAGGCCGATGAAGACGCGGACATTGAGGCCCAGGCAAAGGCAGCCGCCGACAAGGCGAAGGCCGAAGCCAATGCACGCCGCGGAAAGCGATAAGGGGGAGCCATGATCAAAAGCATTCTCATCGGGCTCACCGCATTCCTGGCTCTGTCCTGCGGGGCGGTTGCCCAGCAGCAGGCCACGCAGCGGCAGCTGACCTTCGCTCTCGACAGCGGAACGAAGACGGCGGCCGCGACTGCCGGCGCAGCGACCCTCAACAAGTCGGCCGGGGTCATCACCTCGGAAGCCCTGACGACGGCTGCCGGCGCGACCTACACGCTCACGCTCACTGACAGCGCCATTGCGGCGGCTGACCAGGTGTTCGCCAGCGTTGCGCTCGGCACGGCGACCACTGGCATGCCGGTGATCACGACCGTAAAACCGGCTGCAGGGTCGGTGGTGATCATCCTGCAGAACATCCACGCCTCGGCGGCGCTGAACGGGACCGTCAAGGTTTCGTTCGCCGTCCTCAAGAACTGATCCTGGAGCGAGCATGACCGTCGTCGTGATCACGCCACCGGCTGCGTTGCCGGTCACGCTCGCACAGGCCAAGGCAAATCTGCGCGTCGATAACACCGACGAGGACGCCTACATCACGAGCCTTATCGAGGCCGTGTCGGAAAATCTTGACGGTCCGGACGGCATTCTGGGCCGGGCGCTCATCACGCAGACGCTTGAACTTCGGCTCTCAGCCTTCCCACCCGCTGCCGGGTCTTGGAAGGATGATAGAATCTGGCGCGGCGGGGCTTCGGCCGACGCATGGCCGCATGATTTCCATCTGGACGTGCCGCTGCCTTTCCCGCCCGTCGCGTCCATCACGTCGGTGAAATTCTACGACAGCACGGGCGCTGACCTGACTCTTTCGTCGTCTGCCTATCAAACCCTCGGATCCAGGGGCCGCCAACGCCTCGCGCTCACACCCGATCAATCCTGGCCTGACGCCCCCTGGCGGCGCGAGGGCATCCGCATTCGCTACGTGGCCGGCTATGGAGAGGACGATACCTTCGTCCCGGCGCCTATCCGGCACGCGATTCTCCTAAAAGTAGGCACGCTGTACGCCAACCGGGAAAGTGTCCTGATCGAGCGCGCAACGGCGCTGGAGCTTCCGCAATCGGCGCAGGCATTGTTGGCGCCCTACAGAATTTCTGCGTTCTGATGGCCCAGCGCCTCCGCTTCACGCGCAACTTTGACTTCAGGGTCAAGCCGACAGTGACCATTGCGTACAAGGCCGGCATGGATCTGCTCGTCCCGGACGGTGCGGCGAAGGCCGCTCTCCAGGCCGGCGCGGCTGAAGCGGTCGAACAGGCTCCGCAACAGGTGATCGATGACGGCCAGCGGTGATCTTCGCGACCGTATGCGCTTCGAGCGCAGGGCGGTCACGGCCGATGAATATGGCAATGACGTAGCGGGCGCATTCGAGCCGCAGTTTACGCGCTGGGCTCAGCTCGTCCCTGCGCGCGGGTCGGAACAGGTCATCGCATCGCGCCTTGAAGGGGTTCAACCTGTGACCGTTCGCGTCCGGTGGGATTCGCAGACCGGCAGCATCACGCCGGACTGGCGCGCTGTCGATACGCGCAGCGGTCGGGTCTATGCGATCAAGACGGCGGCTGACCCTGATCGTCGGCGGCAGTGGATGGAAATGCTTTGTGTGTCTGGGGAGGCTCCCTAATGGCCTCGCCGTCGCTCGCCCTGCAAGGTGCCGTTGTGGCCGCTCTCAAGGCTGCTACCCCCGTTTCTGCCCTTGTGGGCGCCCGCGTGTACGACAGTGTTCCGGCAAGTTCGCCCTTCCCCTACATCAGCCTGGGTGACGGCACGATGACCCTCGACGAGGGGCAGGATTACGAGGGTGAGAACGTCGCTTTCACCGTTCATGCGTGGTCGCGCGCGACCGGCTTCCCCGAAGCTAAAAACCTGGCCTGGGCCATCAAGCAGACGCTTCACGGCGCCGAGCTGACAGTGCTCGGCTACCACCTGGTCATCATCGCCCTCGTCGACGACACGACGTTCCGCGACCCGGACGGCCTGACAAGCCATGCGGCCCTCAACTTCCGGGCCGAACTCGAACCAACGTCATAGGAGGCACAAAATGACAGCTGCAACGACTATTGCTGGCAGGAAAGTCCTGATTCAGCTCGGTGATGGGGCAGGCCCAGAAGTATTCGCCGCGCCCTGCGCTGTGACGACGAAGACGTTCGGCATCACGAAGGCGATGGCCGATTCCATTGTCCCTGACTGTACCGATCCTGATTTGGTCGGGTGGGTAGCCAGGGAGCCGACCTCGAAGAGCTCGGACATTTCCGGCTCTGGCATCGTCAACGAGGAATCGTTGGAGCTGTGGCAGGCTTTTGCCATGGGCGATGACAACAAGTCGGTCCGCATCGTGCCGGGCACGGTCGGTCACTGGCAGGGCAAATATCACTGCACCAGCTTCCGCATTACTGGCGCACAGGCCGGCAAGGCGACCTTTGACTTCAGCCTCGTGAGCGACGGCGAAGTCACCTGGACTGCCACATGACGATCGACGCCAGCCTGACGCTTCCTTGGGCTGACGGCGATCACACGTTCCGGCTCGCCATCGGCGAGTTGCGGCAGCTGCAGGAAAAGCTCGACGCTGGTCCGGTCGAGATATTCGACCGGCTGATGAACCGTGGCTGGCGCCTCGACGACATTCGCGAGACGATCAGGCTGGGCCTCATTGGCGGCGGGAGGTCGCCGGCAGAGGCCGCGCGCCTTGTCCGCGACTACATCGATGGGCGGCCGCTCATCGAGAACGTGGAGACGGCGCAGCAGATCATCGCCGCGGCTATGATCGGCCCACCGGACGAGCCCTCGACGGGAAAAACTCAGCCGGAGCAGGCCCAGACGGAGGCGCGAAGCGTCTCGTCTTCTCCGGCATCTATGGAACAGGCGCCTCTCTAGGGTGGACGCCTGAACAGGTCGACCGGATGAGCCTCTGGCAGTTGGGGGCAGCGGTCGAAGGGTACAACCGCAAGCAGGGTGGCGGTGACAGCGTGAAAGCGCCGACACCGGAAGAGCATGACGCCATGCTCGAAGAATATGCTGACATCATCGCGAAGGGTGAACGGGGCGAATGACCGAGCGGCAGGACCATGTTGACGCTCGCTTTGCAGGGCAGCAAATCCGCTTCGAGCTGAAGCGCGATGCAACGACCCAGCAGATGATGACGCTTTGCGGGCTGGCCCCCTTTGCCATGTATCGGCGGTTCGCCGAGGGCTTATGGGCTGCCGACGACATCATGCGCGTGCTGAGCCTCGCCTACAGCCCGGCCCCTTACATCATCGTGCCATCCATTGCGAAGCGGGTCCGGTCGGCGGCTTATGGCCACTACGCCCCGCTCGCGATCGCAGTGCTGGAAGCCCACCTCTACGGGATCGACCCTGACCGTGCGCTGTTCGAGGATACCCAGCCTTGACCTCATTCAAAGACGTCAAGTTCGCCCTCGGCGGCACAGGGCTCCGCGGCCTTGATGAAGCACTCGCGCTGCTCGACAAGATCGTGCCGGAAGTGAAGGCCAATTTGCAGGAAAAGCTGGAGCATATAGCGGCGCAGATGGTCTCGGACATGAAGGGGCGCGTCCCGGTCGAGAGCGGCGCGCTGCGCGACAGCATCCGCTGGTTCCCGGCGAAGAAGAAGCCGGGTGTCATCATCCAGGCCGGGGGCAGTCAAGCGACCCTTAAGCCCAGCAAGGGCGGCTTCCGCTTCGAGGAAGTACTCGGCATCGAGTACGGCACGACCAAGATGCGTGCGCAGCCTTTTTTCTACCCTGTCGTCGAGGCCCATCGGTCCGATGCAGAGAATGCCGCGCACCGCGCCGTTGACGAAATCTCGCAGGGCCAAACCTGATGCCCATCTCCTTCCTACTCGACGCTGACACTGCAAAACTTGAGCAGGCCATGGGCCGTGCCAAGGATATCGTGGCTCAGCAGACCTCGACCATGCTCTCCTCGGTCGAACAGGCCACGTCGGGCATGGTGCGCGCCTTTGGCGAGTCCTCGACCGCCCTTGAGGCGCTTGCCTCATCGTCTGGGGGGCTCGGCTCCCTCGATGCGTTCGAGGCGAAGCTCTATTCGTTCGGCATCAATGTCGAAGGCGCAGCGAAAACGGCGCAATTCGGTCTCGGCGCCCTGGCGCTTGGGCTCAAAGGATTCAGCGTCCAGGAGATCGCAAACAGCATCATCTCTGCGAACAAGGAGCTAGGCGACCTCGCGCGCACGGCTAAACTCGTCGGCGCCAGCACGGACGACATTCAGAAGTTCCAGTACGCCATGAAGACGCTCGGCGGGATCGATTCCGCACAGAGCCTCAAGGCGTCGCTCGATCTCTACGCCAAGGCGAACGCCGAGTTCCGAGAGACGCAGGCGGGCGGCAGTGGGGGGAACATAACCAAGCTGTTCCAGGCGAACGGCCTGTCCCTTTCAAATGCAAATGGAGAGTTGAAAGATTTCAACTCTCTAATGGAAGATGTTTCGAGGCTCATTACTAACGCGAAGACGGAAATCGACAAGATCCGCATCGCGCAGCTCCTAGGGGTGACGCAGGACTGGATTACGGCGCTGGAGAAAGGGCCTGCAGCTATCCGGGCTTCGGAAGCTGCAGCCAAATCGGCCGGCGCGGTGATCGATGAGAACCTGGTCAAGAAGGCCGCCGAGTTTGACCGACGCTGGAACCAGACCTTCAGCTACCTTTCCTCGCGGGCCAAGGAAGTAGGCATCGAGATTGCCGACTTCCTGTTCGGCGCCGACGATCCGGCCAAACTCAAGAGCCAGGTCGATAACCTGGTTCGCCGTCGCACGAACATCATCACCGAGATCGGCGGCAACGAAACCCACCTGGATAAGGCCATTGAGGTCACGCAGCAGCAACTGCAGGACAAGACCCGAGAGCAGCTAGTCAAAAACATGGCGGCGACGCCAGAAGGGGACACGTCGCAGCGTCCCTCTATGCCTGGTACCGTACAGGGCGAATTTGGTGCGCTGACTTTCGCTGGAAAAACCAGCGCGGATATTCAAAAGGAAAACGAGCAGCAACAGAAGCTCTCGGAACTCCGCATCAATAAGCTTGCGACCAACCAAGCGACGGTCATCCCTTCGACAGCCAAGGACACGGCGCCGAGCGAGGACGAGGTCGAGCGCTACATCAAGCAGCTGGAGAAGACGGTTGACGTCACGCAGGCGCAGGTTCGCGTCCAGGGCCTCGGCAATGCCGAACGGGCCAAGGCGGTCGACCTTGCCCGTGCCGAAGCCGCAGCGCGTGAGCGCGGTTCCGCACTGACAGACGAAGAGCGGGAGAAGATTGACCGGTTGGCGCAGGCGCATGCCGACGCGACAAAGGCCCTGGAGAACTACAAGAAGCAGCAGCAGGCCGTGGCCGACGCAACGAACTTTTTCGGCCAGCAGGCGATCGACGTCTTCGACCAGATGATCTTCCAGGGCGCCAAGGCGTCCGATGTGTTCAAGAGCCTCGCGCAGACCATCGTCAAGGCGGCCCTACAGGCCGAGCTACTCGGCTCTGGACCGCTCGCCGGCATGTTTGGTACGACGGGGCAGAACGGTGGCGTGGGTGGCCTCCTGGGCGCGCTGACGAAGAGCTTCGGCGGGTTCTTCGGTAGTGGCTCGGGCGATGCGGGTTCACTGATCAATCCAATTGCCGGCGCACGAGCGGAGGGCGGACCTGTCATGGCAGGCGGGACCTACCTCGTCGGCGAGAAGGGTCCGGAGCTGCTGCGCATGGCGAGCGACGGCATGGTCATCCCGAACGCGAGCAGCGGCGGTGGTGCGTCGCCCATCAGCGTGGTCATCAACAATACGTCCGGTGCCCAGATCGAAACTCAGCAGGGGCGCGGTCCGGACGGCCGGCAACAGCTTCAGATCGCAGTGCAAAGCGCCATCATGGATGATTTCCGCAGCCGCGGGCCGGTTTCGCGCGAAATGGAAAAGCGGGGGCTTCGTCGCTGATGTCAGCATGGCCGGGTACCGTCCCTCACATTCCGCTGCGCGACAGCTTCCAATTCGTCTCGCATCAGGCGCCCCTCAAAACCGAGATGAGTTCCGGCAACGTCCGATTGCGCCGCCAGTTCACGCTGCGCGTGTCGATCGTCAAGTTCGCGATCAGGATGACCTCCGCGCAGCTGCAGACCTTGGAGACGTTCGTGTTCGATACGCTCGACCAAGGCACGCAGAAGTTCACCATGCCCGTCTGGGGGCCGCATGGCTGTGTCGACAAGACGTGCCAGCTCTCTGACGGCACGTTCTCCGCGAGCCCGACCGGTGGTGGCTGGAACGTGACCCTTCAGCTGAACGTCGAGAATTACTGATGCCCGTTACGGCGTCCCAGGCATGGCGGGAGGCAGCCGCGTCCCGTTCCAGCGACCCAATGCTTCTGACCCTCGGTTTCCACCACTCGACGTTCGGTGAGAACATCTATGTGGTCGCAAATACCGAGAATATGGCTTTCAAGATCGAAGATGGCGCGACGCTCGATGGCGGTCAGACCGTCACGTTCCAAGCAGTCCCTTTCACCTTCGATGCCCCCAAGATCGGGGCAGGCGGCGGGGCAGAATGGAATATCGCGGTCGACAATATCGGCCGGGAAATCTCGCAGTATCTGCCGGCAGCAACCGAGTTGAACGAGCCCATCCTTGTGACCCTGCGTGGCTACATGGCCTCCCGGCCAAATGAAGTCGGCTGGGGGCCATACAACGGCGAGGCTCGCAGTGTGGCAGTCAGCGGCACGGTGGCGCAGATGACCGTGACCATCGCGGATCCACAAAATCGGCGCTTCGGCCGCAAGGTTTACGACCTCGTCGCCTTCCCATCCCTGCAGGCCGTCTCGTGACCCGCGAGCAGCTGCAGCAAATCTCCGCCCTGATGGGGAAGCCCTACGTGCTCGGCGCCAGCGGACCGGATGCATACGACTGCTACGGCCTGGCGCGCGCGATCCAGCAGGTTGCGAACGTCGATATGCCGCAAGTCTCCCGCGCTGGCGACTATCTGTCGACCATTCGCACCCATTCAGAGCATCGGCGCTGGGAACAGGTCGAGAGCCCGCAGGAATGGGACCTCGTGCTGATGGCCAACGTTCTGCAGCGCGACCGGCACATAGGCGTCTACATCCGGCCGAACGTCGCCGGCACCGTCATTCACGCGCAGGAGCCTATGGGCGT
>JAQGLP010000079.1 GCA_028292835.1 Variovorax sp. | reverse complement strand
AGAAGACCAAGCTGAACCCGGGCGAAGTGCCCTTCGGCAAGGGCAACATCCGCGGCGTCGCGGCACCCGAGGCGGCCAACAACGCCGGCGCGCAGACCTCCTTCATCCCGCTGCTGACGCTGGGCATCCCGCCCAACGCCGTGATGGCGCTGATGGTCGGCACCATGACCATCCACAACATCCAGCCGGGTCCGCAGGTCATGACCAGCAACCCCGAGCTGTTCTGGGGCCTGATCGCCTCCATGTGGATCGGCAACGCGATGCTGGTGATCCTGAACCTGCCGCTGATCGGCATGTGGATCAAGCTGCTGTCGGTGCCCTACAAGTACCTGTTCCCCTCGATCGTGCTGTTCTGCGCCATCGGCGTGTACTCGACCAACAACAACACCTTCGACATCTGGATCGTCGGCGCCTTCGGCTTCATCGGCTACATGTTCTACAAGCTCGGCTGCGAGCCCGCGCCGCTGCTGCTGGGCTTCATCCTGGGGCCGATGATGGAAGAGAACCTGCGCCGGGCGCTGCTGCTGTCGCGCGGCGACTGGAGCGTGTTCGTGTCGCGGCCGCTCTCGGCCGGCCTGCTGGCCGCAGCCGTCCTGCTGCTCATCATCGTGCTGCTGCCGGCGGTCAAGTCCAAGCGCGAGGAAGCCTTCGTGGAAGAATGAGGCCGGAGCCCTGGAGCTCAAGCCGAACGGCGCCTTCGGGCGCTGTTTTTCATTTCGACCTTCCCTGCCGTGGCTTGCAAGAGGACCCCATGAAACGTAGAAACCTGGCGCTCGCGGGAGCCCTCCTGAGCACGCTCTGGCCCTTGCTTCCGGTTCATGGGCAAGCCTATCCTGCCAAGCCGATCCGCCTCGTCGTGCCGTTTCCGGCCGCCGGCGCGACCGACCTGTTCGCCCGCACGCTGTCGCAGAAGATGAGCGAAAGGCTGGGCGCCGCGATCATCATCGACAACAAGCCCGGCGCCGGCGGCAGCATCGGCGCCGATCTCGCGGCCAAGGCGCCGCCCGACGGCTACACGCTGCTGCTGGCCACCACCAGCACCCATTCGATCGGTCCGGCGCTCGGCAACAGGCTGCCCTACGACACGGTGCGCGACTTCACGCCGATCGCACATGTGGGCGACGCGCCCAGCATCATGCTGGTGCCGAACAGTTCGCCCGCCAAGACCGTGCGCGAGTGGATCGACTACGCGAAGAAGAACCCCGGCAAGCTCAACTACGCGTCGAGCGGCAACGGCACCATCGTGCAGCTCACGGCCGAGCTCTTCAAGGCGCAGGCCGACGTGTTCGTGACCCACATCCCCTACAAGGGCACCGCCCTGGCGATCCCCGACCTCATCAGCGGCAAGGTCGACGTGATGTTCGATTCCCTGCCCACCGGCATGCCCCACGTGCGCGACGGCCGGCTGCGCGCGCTGGGCGTGACCTCGCTCAAGCGCAGCCCGCTGGCGCCCGAGCTGCCGCCCATCGCCGACACGCTGCCGGGGTTCGAATCGAACACCTGGTTCGGCCTGTACGGTCCCAGGGGGTTGCCCGCGGACATGGTGGCGCGGCTCAACACGGCGGCCAACCAGGCGCTGGCCGACCCGGAAGTGCGCGACAAGCTGGCGCGGCTCGGGATCTCGCCCGCGCCCGCCGGCACCCCGGCGCAGCTGGCCGGCATGGTGGCGCTGGACGCCGCCAAATGGAAAAAAATCGTCATCGACCGCAAGATCACCAACGAGTGAGCCCACCATGAAGTTCGACTACGCCACCCCCTATCCCTCACTGCGCCTGCCGGTGTTCGCGCGCAACGTCGTGGCCACCTCGCATTCGCTGGCGGTGCAGGCCGGGCTGCGCATCCTGCAGCAGGGCGGCAACGCGGTCGACGCGGCGGTCGCGACGGCGGCCGTCAAGACCCTGGTGGAGCCGGTCAGCAACGGCCTGGGCAGCGACGCCTTCTGCATCCTGTGGGACGGGCAGCAGCTCCACGGGCTCAATGCGTCCGGCCCGGCGCCGCAGGCCTGGACCCCCGAATATTTCAGGCGCAAGTACGGCGCCGATGCCGCGACCCCGCCCATGCGCGGGATCGATTCGGTCACGGTGCCCGGCATGGTGCGCGGCTGGGTGGCCTTGTCGGAGCGCTTCGGCAAGCTGCCTTTCGCCGACCTGCTGGCGCCGGCCATCGAGATCGCCGAGCGCGGCTACCTGGTGGCCCCCGTGGTGCGGCAGAAGTGGGCGGCCGCCACGCCGCTGCTGCGCTCCCTGCCGGGCTTTGCGCAAACCTTCCTGCCCTGGGGGCGCGCGCCGGAGGTCGGCGAGCTGTTCTGCTTCCCTGCCGCGGCCCGCGCGCTGCGGGCCATTGCGCACAACCGGGGCGAGGCTTTCTATACCGGCGAGATCGCCGAGGCGCTGGTGCGCTTCTCGCAGGAGCAGGGCGGCGCGCTCACGCTGGCCGACCTGGCGGCGTACCGGCCCGAATGGGTGACGCCGATCTCGCGCGACTACCGCGGCCACACCCTGCACGAGATCCCGCCCAACGGCCAGGGCATCGCCGCGCTGATGGCGCTGGGCATCCTGGAGAAGTTCGACATCGCCGCGCTGCCGGTCGATTCGGTGGCTTCCCAGCACCTGCAGATCGAGGCGATGAAGCTGGCGTTCGCCGACGTCTACCGCTACGTGGCCGAGCCCTCGTCGATGGCGATGACGCCCGCGCAAATGCTCGATGACGCGTACCTGGCAACGCGTGCCAGACTGATCGACATGAAAAAGGCGCAGGACTTCAAGGCAGGCAACCCCGTCAGGGGCGGCACCGTCTACCTCACCACCGCCGACGAGAGCGGGATGATGGTCAGCTTCATCCAGAGCAACTACATGGGCTTCGGCTCGGGCTGCGTCGAGCCCGGGTTCGGCATCAGCCTGCAAAACCGCGGCCACGGCTTCAGCCTGAAGGAGGGCAGCCCGAACCTCGTCGCGCCGGGCAAGCGGCCGTTCCACACCATCATCCCGGCCTTCCTGACCCAGGACGGCCAGCCGGTCATGAGCTTCGGCGTGATGGGCGGCAACATGCAGCCCCAGGGCCATCTGCAGACGCTGGTGCGCATGCTCGACTACCGCCAGAACCCCCAGGCCGCCTGCGACGCGCCGCGCTGGCGCTTCAATACCGGGCTCGAGATCAACATCGAGGGCACCATGAACCCGGCGGTCGCGCAGGGCCTGGCGGCGCTCGGCCACCGGGTGGAGGTCATCAACGACTCGTACCAGGACTTCGGCGCCGGCCAGTTCATCTGGCGCATGGGCGACCCGGCGGTGGAGGGCTACGTGGCCGCCAGCGACCCGCGCCGCGACGGCCTCGCCGCCGGATTCTGACCCTTCATGCCCACCGCGATTTCCAAGCAGAAAGCGTCTTTGGCGCCCGTCCCGCGTGAGATGGGTGCTGCAAAAAGCATAGCGCCCGGCCTGATCCTGGCGACGCTCGGGGCGATCGCCTTCAGCGGCAAGGCGATCATCGTCAAGCTGGCCTACCGCTACGGCGTCGACGCGGTCACGCTGATCATGCTGCGCATGCTGTTCGCGCTGCCGCTGTTCGCGCTGATGGCCTGGTGGGCGGGGCGCGGCAAGCCCTCGCTCGCGGCGCGCGACTGGATCGGCGTGCTGGGACTGGGTTTTTCGGGCTACTACCTGTCGAGCTTCCTGGATTTCGCCGGGCTGGCCTACATCACCGCCGGCTTCGAGCGGCTCATCCTGTACCTCAACCCGACGCTGGTGCTGGCCTTCGGCTGGATCGTCTGGCGCCGCCGCGTCACGCGCTGGCAACTGGCCGGCATGGTCGTCAGCTACGCCGGGGTGCTGCTGGTGTTCGGCCACGAATTGCAGATGGGCCAGAGCCGGGATGCGGCCTGGGGCTCCCTGCTGGTGTTCCTGAGCGCCATCAGCTATGCGATCTACCTGCTGGCGAGCGGAGAGTTCGTCAAGCGGCTGGGCTCGCTGCGCCTCGTCGGGCTCGCCACCAGCGTGGCCTGCCTGCTGTGCATCGCGCAATTTTTGCTGCTGCGTCCGGTCGGCCTGCTGGCCGCGCTGGCGCCGCAGGTGATCTGGCTGTCGGTCCTCAACGCGACGCTGTGCACCGCCGTGCCGGTGTTGGCCGTCATGATGGCGATCGAGCGCATCGGCGCCCCCCTGGCCGCGCAGACCGGCATGGTCGGGCCGATGTCGACCATCCTGATGGGTGTCCTGATCCTGGACGAGCCTTTCACCGCCTGGATCGCGGCCGGCACGGCGCTGGTGATCACGGGAATCTTTGTCTTTACACGAACAGGGCGCTAGCCCGGGAGCAACCATCATGGATCTTGGAATCGCAGGCAGGACGGCGCTGGTGTGCGGCGCCAGCAAGGGGCTGGGCCTAGGTTGCGCGCAAGCGCTGGTGCGCGAAGGCGTCAACGTGGTCATCGTCGCGCGGGGCGCCGAGGCGCTCGACGCGGCGGCCATGCAATTGAGAGCCGCAAGCGCAGGCGGCGCGGGCCACGCTCCTTTCGTCAAGCCGGTGGCGGCCGACATCACGACGCCCGAAGGGCGCGCCGCGGCCTTTGCCGCGCACCCGGACTTCGACATCGTCGTCACCAACGCCGGCGGTCCGCCGCCCGGCGATTTCCGTGACTGGGACCGCGCCGCCTGGCTGCGGGCGGTCGACGCCAACATGCTCACGCCCATCGAGCTCATCAAGGCCACGGTCGACGGCATGGCCGCGCGCGGTTTCGGGCGCATCGTCAACATCACGTCGAGCGCGGTCAAGGCGCCGATCGACATCCTGGGCCTCTCCAACGGCGCGCGCAGCGGGCTGACCGGCTTCGTCGCCGGCGTGGCGCGCTCGGCCATCGCGGCCAAGGGCGTGACGATCAACAACCTGCTGCCGGGCGCCTTCGACACCGACCGGCTGCGCGGTACCTTCGCGGGCGCCGCCCAGAAGTCCGGCCAGGACGTCGAGGCGATCCGTGCCGCCCGCCAGAAGCACATCCCTGCCGGCCGCTTCGGCAACCCCGCCGAGTTCGGCGCCATCTGCGCCTTCCTGTGCAGCGTGCAGGCCGCCTACATCACCGGGCAGAACGTGCTGGCGGACGGCGGCGCCTATCCCGGCACCTACTAGCGCCGCGACGACGACACCACGATGCCGCCCACGATCAGCGCAAACGCGACCGCGTGGTAGGCATGCGGCCATTCGCCCAGGAACGCCGCCGACAGCAGCGCCGCGAACAGCGGCGTCAGGTTGATGAAGAAGCCGGCCGCCTTCGGGCCGGCGCGCTGCACCCCGGCGCCCCAGCAGCGGTAGGCCACGAGTGCCGGGCCGATGGCGATGAAGGTCAGCGCGGTCACGAGCGGCCAACCCCAGCGCACATGAAAGGCGCCCGCGCCCCATTCGAGCGCCGCGAACAGGCCCGACCAGGCCAACCCGAACACCATCTGCGCCATCAGGAAGGCCGCCCAGTCGTGCCGCACCTCGGCCGGCTCGCGGGTGCGCGCCAGAAGCCAGCTGTAGAGCGCCCAGGAGAGCGTCGCCAGCAGCATGTAGAGGTCGCCGGCCACCGGCCGCAGCGCGAGCAGGCGCTGCCATTCGCCGCGGCTGAGCACCAGCAGCACGCCGGCCATCGACAGCAGCGCGCCGGTCATCTCGCCGCGCGTGACGCGCTGGCCGAAGAAGAGCGTGCCTGTGGCCAGCATCCACAGCGGCATGCTGGCGCCGACCAGCGTGACGTTGATCGGGGTCGAGGTCTGCAGGGCGAGGTACTGCAGCGCGTTGTAGGCCCCGACGCCGAGCAGCCCGAGCAGGCCGTAGCGCCGCCAGTGCGGCCACAACGCGCTCGACGGATGCAGCGCGGCCACGGCGAACGGCAGCAGCAGCAGGAACGCCAGCGCCCATCGCATGAAGTTGAGCGTGACCGGCGAAACCAGCTCGCGCACCATGCGCCCGACCACCGCGTTGGCGGCCCACAGCAAGGGCGACACCGTGAGCAGCAGGGCGGAGGCGGGGGTCAGACGAGGCGGCATGCGCCCGACTGTAGCGGCGCGCCGGCGCGAGCCGTGGCAGCATGAAGCGCAATTTTCATTGTTCACCCGTTTGCGCGCACCGCGCAACGACCCACCCAGGAGCCTACCCATGAGCAAAGCCGTCCGCATCGACTGCCCCGGCGGTCCCGAGGAACTGAAGATCGTCGAGGTCGAGGTCGGCGATCCCGGCCCCGGCGAGATCCGCATCCGCCACGAGGCGGTCGGGCTCAATTTCCTCGACACCTACCAGCGCAGCGGCCTCTATCCGTTTCCGATGCCGCTGCAGCTCGGCATGGAGGCCGCCGGCGTGGTCGAGGCGGTGGGCGAGGGCGTCACGCACCTGAAGGCGGGCGACCGCGCCGCCTATGCCAGCCAGCCGCCCGGCGCGTACTGCGAACTGCGCGTGATGCCCGCGAAATGCGTCTGCCGGCTGCCCGACGCCATCTCCTTCGAGGCTGGCGCGGCCATGATGCTGAAGGGTCTGACGGCGCAGTACCTGCTGAAGAAGACGCTGCCGGCCGAGGGGCTCGCGCCGGGCGACTTCGTGCTGTTCCACGCGGCCGCCGGCGGCGTCGGCCTGATCGCCTGCCAGTGGGCGCGCGCGCTCGGCCTGCAATTGATCGGCACCGCCGGCAGCGACGAGAAATGCCGGCTCGCGCTGGCGCACGGCGCGGCGCACGCGATCAACTACCGCACGGAGGACTTCGCCGCCCGCGTCAAGGAGATCACTGGCGGGCAGGGCGTGAAGGTGGTGTACGACTCGGTCGGCAAGGACACCTTCGAGGGCTCGCTCGCCTGCCTGCGGCCCTTCGGCCTGCTGGCCAGCTTCGGCAACGGCTCGGGGCCGGTGCCGCCGTTCAACCTCGGCGTGCTCGGCGCCAAGGGCTCGCTCTACGTGACGCGCCCGACCCTGTTCACCCACATCGCGACGCGCGAGAGCACGCAGGCCATGGCCGACGACCTGTTCGCGGTGGTCGAGAGCGGCGCCGTGCGCATCCCGATCGAGCAACGCTATGCGCTGGCCGATGTGCAGCAGGCCCACCGCGACCTGGAAGCGCGCAAGACCACGGGCTGCACCATCCTCACGCTCTGAAGAGCGGCCACCCGGGGGCCGCGCCCCCGCGTCAGCCGGCTGTTGTGACCTGGCGGGCCGGGGCGTGGGCCATCTCGCGCACCAGCTGCCAGACGCGCTGGGCCAGCGGCGACAGCGCGCGGTTGCGCCGGTGCACCAGCATGATCTCGCGTTGCACGCGCGGCGCGAGCGGTCGCACCGCCAGTGTGCGCAGCCCGGCTGCCGGCACCGCCAGCGCCGGCATCACGCCGATGCCGATGCCGGCCTCGACCATGCGAAACACCGTGGTCGGGTGGCCGAGCTGCTGCCGGATGTCGCCCCGCGCGCCGTGGCGCGCCAGCGCGTTGTCGATCAGGCGGCGGCTGCCCGAGGCGTGGTCGAGCAACACCAGCGCGGCGCCGTCCAGCTCCGACCAGCGCACGCTCCTGCGCCGCGCGAAAGGGTGCGCGGGCGGCAGCACCAGCACGAAGGGGTCGTCCAGGATGGCTTCGCACGCCAGGTCGCCGGAGGCCGGCGGCTCGACCACCACGCCGAAATCGACCTCGCCCTCGCGCACGCTGCGCAGCACGTCCTGCTGGATGCGGTCGAGCAGCACGAACTCGATGGCCGGCTCGCGCCGGGCGCACTCGGCGATGCAGGCCGGCATCAGGTTGGCTGACAGCGTCGGGCTGCTGGCCACGCGCACCTTGCCGCGCCGCGCGCTGGCCAGGTCGCGCACGTCGGCCAGCGTCTGGTCGAGTTCGTCGAGCAGGCGGTCCAGCCGCGCCGCGAGCGACTGGCCGGCCTCGGTCAGCGCGACCTCGCGCGTGGTGCGGTCGAGCAGCTTCAGGCCGAGTTGCGCTTCGAGCTCGCCCACCGAGCGGCTCACCGCCGGCTGGGTCAGGCCGACCTGGTCGCCGGCGCGGCTGAAGTTGCGTTCGGCCGCCACGGCGCGGAACACGCGCAATTGGCGCAGGGTTATATTCATGCGACGAAAGCATATATCTATCAGATAAATCCATTTCACTTTTGAATGGCGTCCGGGTCCAATCCCGCGCATGGCACGTTCACGCTTTGTTCCCGACAACTTCACGCTGGCCCTGGTCGTGGTGGTGACGCTCGCCAGCCTGCTGCCCGCCCATGGACAGGGCGCCTGGTTCTTCGAGCACCTCACCGCCTTCGCTATCGGCCTGCTGTTCTTCCTGCACGGCGCCAAGCTGTCGCGCGAGGCCATCCTGCGCGGCATCGCGCACTGGCGGCTGCACCTGCTGGTGTTCGCCTGCACCTTCGCGCTGTTTCCGGTGCTCGGGCTGGTGCTCCGGCCGGTGCTCGCGCCGCTGGTCACGCCCGAGCTCTACACCGGCGTGCTCTATTTGTGCGTGCTGCCGGCCACGGTGCAGTCGGCCATCGCCTTCACGTCGCTCGCTCGCGGCAACATTGCGGCGGCGGTGTGCAGCGCCTCGGCCTCGACGATGCTGGGGGTGCTGGTCACGCCGATCCTGGTCAACGCGATCGTGCTGCCGAGCGGGAGCGCTTCCACCTCGTTCGACGCCATCGGGAAAATCGTGGTGGAACTGGTGCTGCCGTTCGTCGCCGGCCACCTGCTGCGCCCGTGGATCGGCGCCTGGCTGCACCGCCGCGCGCCCATGGTGCGCTTCGTGGACCAGGGTTCGATCCTGCTGGTGGTCTACAGCGCCTTCAGCGCGGCCGTGATCGAGGGGCTCTGGAAGCAGGTGCCCGTGAGCGCGCTGGCGGGGCTGCTGGTGCTGTGCGCTGTCCTGCTGACGGTGGCGCTGGGCAGCACGACCTGGCTTGCCCGGCGGCTCGGCTTCGACAAGGAGGACGAGATCACCATCGTGTTCTGCGGCTCCAAGAAAAGCCTGGCCAGCGGCATCCCGATGGCCAAGGTGCTGTTCGCCTCCGGCGCGGTCGGCGCCATCGTGTTGCCGCTGCTCCTGTTCCACCAGATGCAGCTCATGGTGTGCGCCGTGCTGGCGCAGCGCTACGCGCGCCGTCCGCAGGCCACTCCCCCCGACAAGACTGCCGCGCCGGCGCGCCGGTCGGCCTGAAGGCTGCGGTCCAGGGGCCGCAGGGCCCCGGCGCCGGCTACGACAGCGACCCGAGCCGCGACTCGCGCAACCGGCTCGGTGTCAGCGTCCCGGCCGACTCCAGGATGGGGTAGGCGATCGAGCAGATGTGCGAGTTGATGCGCTTCAGGTCGCTGATCAGGTCGATGTGCAGCGAGCTGGTCTCGATGCTCAGCGTGGTCTGCTCGGCGAGCCGCGCCAGGTGCGTGTTGGCGTAGGTGCGCTCCAGGTTGCGAAAGCGTGCCTTTGCCTCCAGCAGCTTCTGCGCGTCGCGCACGCTGCCGCTCAGGAACACGCTCATGCCCAGGCGCAGGTTGGCCACCAGGCGCTCGTGCAGCTCGACGATTTCGGCCATGCCGGCGGCCGAGAAGTTGCGCTGCGGCCGGATCTTCTTGTCCTCGATGTCGATGATCACGCGCTCGATGATGTCGCCGACCTGCTCCATGTTGATGGTGAAGCTGATGATGTCGGCCCAGCGCCGGCTCTCCTCCTCGCCCAGGGCCTCGCGCGAGATCTTCGTCATGTAGTACTTGATGTCGGAGTACAGCCGGTCCACTGTGTCGTCGAGCTTGCGCAGCTCCTCGGCCAGGCGCTGGTCGTTGTTGCGGATCACCGTGAGCATGCCGATCAGCATGGTCTCGACCACGTCGGCCTGGTGCAGCGCCTCGCGCGCCGCGTTCGAGATCGCGAGCGTGGGGGTCGACAGTGCCGACGGGTCGAGGTGCTGCGGCCGCATCGTCGCGGCCGACGGCTCGGGCACCGGCAGGAGGCGCGTCACGAGGCTCGCCACCCCGCCCGTCAGCCCGATGAAGCCCAGGCCGATGAGCACATTGAAGGCGAGGTGGGACAGCACCACCAGCTGCGTCGCGTTCGGAATGTAGGGCCGCGCCTCGCGCAGCCACAGGCCGATGAGGGGCGCCGCCACCGCGACGCCGAGCGCCTTGAACAGCAGGTTGCCGACCGTGACCTGCCGTACCGCCATCTCCGACTTGGCCGTGGTCAGCACCGCCAGCAGGCCGCTGCCCAGGTTGGCCCCCAGCACCAGGCCCAGCGCGACATCGAGCGGCACCACGTGCGAGCTCGCCATCGCCGCGACCAGCAGCACCACCGCCAGGCTCGAATAGGCGACGATCGCCAGCACGGCGCCGAGGGTGATCTCCAGCAGCACGTCGCTGGTGACCGAGGCCAGCAGGGTGCGGATGGCCGGCGCCTCGAACAGCGAGCCCGTGGCCTCCACCACCAGCCGCAGCGCCAGCAGGATCAGCCCGAGTCCGATCAGCACGCGCCCGACGCGCCCCGCCACGCTGGGCCCGCGCGTGATGAACAGCACCACCCCGATGAAGATGAAGAGCGGCGACAGCCACGACAGGTCGGCCGAGAACAGCACCGCCATCAGCGCCGTGCCGATGTCCGCGCCGCGCATCACGGCCAGCGCCGCCGGCAGTGTGATCAGGCCCTGCCCGACGAAGGACGAGGTCATCAGCGAGGTCGCGGTGCTCGACTGCACCAGTGCCGTGACGCCGACCCCCGAGAGCGCCGCGGTGAAACGGTTGCGCGTGCTTTGCGCCAGCAGCCGGCGCAGGTTGGCGCCGAAGACGCGCAGCACGCCGGTGCGAACGAGATGGGTGCCCCACACCAGCAGCGCCACCGCCGCCATCAGGTTCAGCAGATGTTTCATGGACCCGGGCAACTATACGCGGCTGTCGCTCCCCGGCCCTGCTGCTCGCTCGCCGGGTCGGCTACCTGCCGCGCCGCACGCGCCACAGCTCGTCGAGCACCAGGCAGACGGCGCCGATGGTGATCGCGCTGTCGGCCACGTTGAAGGCCGGGAAGTGCTGGCCGGCCCAGTGGAAGTCTAGGAAGTCGACCACGTAGCCGTGCATCAGGCGGTCCACCACGTTGCCGATGGCGCCGCCCAGGATGCAGGCCATGGCGAACGAAAAGAGCTTCTGCCCGGCGTGCGACCTGAGCATCCAGCAGATGAAGGTTGCTGCCGCCACGCCGATGGCGGTGAAGAACCAGCGCTGCCAGCCCGACGCGCCCGCGAGGAACGAGAACGCCGCGCCGGTGTTGTGGGCGCGCACGATGTTGAAGAAGCTGGTGACGGTCGTGCTGTCGCCCAGCAGGTAGTAGCCCAGGATCAGTGTCTTGGTGAACTGGTCGGCGATGAACAGGATCAGCGCCACGCCCAGCCAGGGCCAGATGCTCCGGCCGGCGGCAGATGCCATCGGGGCGCGGGAGGGGCGGGAGGAGGAAGAGGAGGCGCGCGCCATCATGCGGCCCCTCGGGTCGTGTCGGCGGTGCGTCGTGCGCGCGGCGCGGGGCGGCGCACGTCGCCGTGGGTGGGACGGTGTGTCATGCGAAGCGCCTCGTTTCGCCGGCGCCGTGGAGGTTGCTGGTGCAGCGGCCGCAGATGGTCGGGTACGCCGGGTCGTGGCCGACATCGGCGCGCCAGTGCCAGCAGCGCTCGCATTTGGTGTCGGAGCTGGCCCTGACGACCGTGGACAGGGTCTCTCCAGCTATCAATTCGATAGCGGAGGCGATGAAGACGAATTTCAGGTCGTCCCCCAGGCTGGCCAGCAGCGCGTGGTCGGCCGGCGGCGCGGTCAGCGTCAGGTTGGCCTGCAGCGAGGAACCGAGCCGGCCGGCGGTGCGTACCGTCTCGATCTCCTTGTTCACGCCGTCGCGGATCTCGCGCAGGCGCGACCACTTCGCCAGCAGCGCCTCGTCGGGCGCGCCGAGGTCGCTGTAAGTTTCCATGAAGATCGATTCCGAGCGTCCCGCGAGCTTCCAGGCCTCCTCGGCCGTGAAGCTCAGGAAGGGCGCCATCCAGCGCAGCATCGCATGGGTGATGGCATGCAGCGCGGTCTGCGCGCTGCGCCGGGCCAGCGACTTCGGACCGGT
>JAQGLP010000151.1 GCA_028292835.1 Variovorax sp. | reverse complement strand
GGCGAACGAGGCGCCGCGCAGCACCCGCGCCCGCCCGAAGGCCGGCTGCGGGTCGAAGGCGGTGCCCGCGCTCCACGGATCGGGCCGGAAGCCGGGCCAGGCGCGCAGCGTGCCGGCGGTCCACTCGTGCACCTCGCCCCAGCGGAAGCCACGCCGCACCGCCAGCGTCGCGGCGATCTCCCACTCGACCTCGGTGGCCAGGCGCCGGCCGGCCCAGCGCGCCCAGGCATCGGCCTCCCACCAGCCCAGGTGCACCGCCGCCTGCTGGCCGGCCACGCGCACCAGCCGGCCGAAGCGGTTTTGCAGCACGGCACCGCCGGCCCCGCCGATCTGCTCGACATGGCGCGGGGCGCGGCGCGCCGACGCGTCCTGGCGCGCGAGCCAGCGCCAGCCTTCGGGCCGCCACAGCGCTTCGCGGTCGTAGCCACCGTCGTCCACGAACTCGATGAACTGGCTCCAGGCGACGGGCTGGGCGTCGATCTCGAACGCCGGCACGTCGATCGCCTGCACACCCAGTTCCTGCGCGAAGGCGAAGCCCGGGCCGGGCCATCCCAGCGTCCACGCCGTGGCCGGCACCCACAGCGGCTCGCGCGCGGCGGGCGCCACCGGCAGCGCCAGCAGTCCCGCCACGTCCGGCGACGATGCGGCGGGCGGCGCCAGGCAGAGCGTCTGCGCCGTCACCACCAGTTGCTCGCCGCGCAGGTCTTCATGGAACAGCGCAAGCCGGTAGAAATAAAGCCCGTCGTCGGTCTCGGCGGCCTTCTCGAGCGTCTCCAGCGTGCTCTCCAGCGTTTCGAGCAAGTAGGCGCGAGTCGCGTCCAGGTCGGGCAATTCCGCCGAGGCGCGCTGCGCCGGCACGGTCCGGTCCGGGTCCCACCACGCATCGGCGCCCGGCTCGATCGAGCCCAGGCGCATCGGCCGCGCGGGGCAGGCCATGCCGAGCGCGCGCTGGGTGTTGCGCCCGATCCACCATTCGCTGAACCAGCCGACGTGGCCGGCCAGCCAGAGCGGCGGCTCGGCAATCTCGCCCGGCGGGGCCAGCGCCAGCGCGGGCGAGCCAAGCGCCTCCTGGCAGAACGACAGCAGGCGCAGCGTGTGGTTGCGGGCGTCGATCAGCGCCAGCGAAAGCCGCTCGCGCCCCGCCTGGCGCATGTCGGGTGAATCGATCGAATGGGACGGATCCGGCGACGCGGGCGGCGGCGCCGGCCAGGGGGTCGCGGCCATGGACGCATTATGTGGCGCGCCCCGCCGGCTTTTTTCCGCGCCGGCGCCGGATCGGCCCGCCTTCGAGGCCAGTGTTACATGTGTTGCCGGCGTTACCATTGCCCGGGTTTTTCGCCGCGCCGGCCGGTACGCGGCGCCCACCCCCGTCAACCCGACCCTGGAGACCCCGCGCCATGTCCGCACTTCTGAAATTCGCGACCGGCATGGACTGGATCAGCGCCTGGCTGGGCCGCCTCGCGGCCTGGGCGGTGCTGGCGGCCGCCGTGATCTCCGCCGGCAACGCGTTCTCGCGCTACGGCCTGGACCTGAGCTCCAACGCGCTGCTTGAGATCCAGTGGTACCTGTTCGCCGCCACTGTCATGCTGGGCGCGCCGATCGTGCTGAAGCTCAACGAGCACGTGCGCGTCGACATCCTCTACGGCCGGCTCAAGGGCAACGGGCCGGTGTACGTCGACCTGTTCGGCCTCGCGTGCTTCCTGCTGCCGGTGATGGGACTGCTGTTCTGGCTGACCTGGATGTTCTTCCTCGGGATGCTGCGCACCGGCGAGATGAGCGGCAACATCGGCGGCCTGATCCGCTGGCCGGCGGCCGTGCTGATGCCGCTGGGTTTCGGCACGATGTTCCTGCAGGGCGTGGCCGAGATCATCAAGCGCATCGCCTACCTGCGCGGGGTTATCGAGATGGAAACGCACTACGAGAGGCCGCTGCAGTGAACGCCGCGCTGCTCCAACCCCGGCCCGCCGCCCCCCGCTTCGCAGGATAAAAAAAATGCAGATGGAAAACTTCGCCCCGGTCATGTTCGCGGGGCTGATCGTGATCATGCTGATCGGCTTTCCGGTCGCGTTCTCGCTGTCGGCGCTGGGGCTGCTCAGCGGCTTCCTGGCCATCGAGATGGGATGGTTCCCGCCCGGCTTCATGGGCAACCTGCCGCTCAACGTGTTCGGCATCCTGTCCAACGAGACGCTGCTGGCGATCCCGTTCTTCACGCTGATGGGCGCCGTGCTCGAGAAATGCGGGCTGGCCGAGGACATGCTCGACTCGACGGGCCAGCTCTTCGGCCCGGTACGCGGCGGGCTGGGCTACTCGGTCATCATCGTGGGCTTCATCCTCGGCGCGATCACCGGCACGGTGGCCGGCCAGGTGATCGCGATGGCGATGATCTCGCTGCCGGTCATGATGCGCTACGGCTACGACATGCGCTACTCGACCGGCGTGCTGGCGGCCTCGGGCACCATCACGCAACTGGTGCCGCCCTCCCTCGTGCTGATCGTCATGGCCGACCAGCTCGGCACTGACGTCGGCCAGATGTACAAGGGCGCCTGGGGCCCGTCGATCCTGCAGGTGCTGATCTTCGCGGTCTACACCTTCCTCGTCGGGCGCATCCGCCCGTCGTACGTGCCGGGCGTGCCGGCGACGGCGCGCACGCTGCACGGCTGGGCGCTGTGGGCCAAGTGCCTGCGCGGCATCATCCCCTCGGCCATCCTGATCTTCGCGGTGCTGGGCTCCATGGGCGGCCTGCCCTTCATGGAGCATGCCATCGCCACGCCGACCGAGGCCGGCGCCATGGGCGCGGTGGGCTCGCTGGTCCTGGCCGCGATCCACCGGCGCCTGAACGGGTCGATGCTCAAGGAGGCAATGGACGGCACCATGCGCCTGACGGCGATGGTGGTGTTCATCCTGATCGGCTCGCGCGTCTTCTCGCTGGTGTTCCAGGGCGTGGACGGCGCCAAATGGATCGAGCACATGCTCTCGGGCCTGCCGGGCGGCCAGATCGGCTTCCTGATCGCCGTGAACATCTTCGTGTTCTTCCTGGCCTTCTTCCTCGACTTCTTCGAGATCGCCTTCATCATACTGCCGATGCTCGGGCCGGTGGCGGCAAAGCTGGGCATCGAAATGGTTTGGTTCGGCGTGCTGCTGTGCGTGAACATGCAGACCTCCTTCATGCACCCGCCCTTCGGCTTCGCGCTGTTCTACCTGCGCGGCATCGCCGACACGCTGTTCAAGAACGGCGCGCTGCCCAAGAAGGTGGAGTCGCGCGACATCTACCTGGGCGCCATCCCCTGGGTCGGGCTGCAACTGCTGCTGGTGGGCATCGTCATCTTCTTCCCGCAGACGGTGACCGTGTTCCTCGACAAGAAGGTGGTGGTCGACGTCGACAAGGTCCAGCTCGAAATGCCGGCCGACATCTCGGGCCCGGGCAACGGCGGCATGAACATGGAAGACCCGTTCGGCAACCAGAA
>JAQGLP010000012.1 GCA_028292835.1 Variovorax sp. | reverse complement strand
GGCGCCCGGCCCGCCCGTTGCGCGCTGGCAAAATAGGCATCCTGTCGCCGCGCCGTCATCCCCGCATGCCCATCCGGGCGCAGCCGGACGCATGCCGCGTTGGCGCCTGACGCCGGAGTTTCCCGTTGAATTTTCATTTGCCTTCCCTCGTCGCCATCGCGCTGTCCTACCTGCTGGGCTCGCTGTCCTTCGCGGTCATCGTCAGCCGCTCGCTCGGTATGGCCGACCCGCGCAGCTACGGCAGCAAGAACCCCGGCGCCACCAACGTGCTGCGCTCGGGCAACAAGGGCGCGGCGCTGGTCACGCTGCTGCTCGATGCGGCGAAGGGCTGGCTGCCGGTGGTCCTGGTGCACCGCTTCGGCGACGCCTTCGGCCTGGACGCCGGCACCGCCGCGCTGGCCGGGCTGGCGGCGTTCCTGGGACACCTCTACCCGGTGTTCTTCGGCTTCCAGGGCGGCAAGGGCGTGGCGACCGCGGCCGGCGCGCTGGTCGGCATCGACTGGCTGCTCGGGCTCGCCACCGGCACCACCTGGGTCGTCATCGCGTTCTTTTTCCGCTACTCGTCGCTGGCCTCGCTGATGGCGGCGTTGTTCGCGCCCGCCTACTACCTGCTGGGCGGCCAGATCGCCTGGCCGCTGCACCGCACCGTGCTCTTGGCCATTGCCGCGATGAGCCTGCTGCTGGTCTGGCGGCACCGCGAAAACATCCGCCGGCTCGCGGCCGGCAGCGAGTCACGGCTCGGCTCCAGAAAGAAGGAATGAACAACATGGCCCCGATCCAGCGCTTTCATATCGGCGCGCGCTACAGCGAAATCGCCGTGCACAACGGCACGGCCTATCTGGCCGGGCAGGTGCCCGACGACGCGACGCAAGACATCTCGGGTCAGACCGCGCAGGTGCTCGGCATGGTCGAGCGCCTGCTGGTGGAGGCGGGCAGCGACAAGTCGCGCATCCTCATGGTGCAGATCTTCCTGAAGGACATCGGCGAGATCGGCGCCATGAACGCGGTGTGGGACGCCTGGATCCCCGCCGGCCATGCGCCACCGCGCGCCACCGTGCAGGCGCAGTTGGGCGACACGGCGTGGAGGATCGAGATCGTGGTGACGGCCGCCGTCGCCTGAGGCGGCTTTGAGCGCGATGTTGCGCTGGCTACCGGAAAGATGGCGACCGACGCACAGATGGCGGCCGACGCACGCTAGTCACGGAAGTTGTTGAACGACAGCGGCAGCTCGGCCATGTCCTTCTTGATCAGCGCCATGGCGGCCTGCAGGTCGTCGCGCTTGGCGCCGGTCACGCGCACGGCGTCGCCCTGGATCGCGGCCTGCACCTTCATCTTGCTGTCCTTCAGGAGGCGCGTGATCTTCTTGGCCTGCTCGGTCTCGATGCCGTTCTTGATCTTGATGACCTGCTTGACCTTGTCGCCGCCCATCTTCTGCACGTCCCCCTTGTCGAGGAAGCGCACGTCGACGTTGCGCTTGGCCAGCTTGCTCCGCAGCACCTCCTCGATCTGCTGCAACTGAAAATCGGCGTCGCCGATCAGCGTGACCTCCTTGTCCTTCAACTCGATGGCGGCGGCGGTGCCCTTGAAGTCGAAGCGCGTGGCAATTTCCTTGGCGGTGTTTTCCACCGCGTTCTTGACTTCGACCAGATCGGGTTCGCAAACGGTGTCGAAAGAGGGCATGGAAGCTCCGGAATGAGAGGGTGGAGGGGGTCGCGCGGTGCGGGCATCGCTCGCGGGGCGCCGCCTGCGAGCGGTGCGCACTGGCAGGGCGCCTGCGCATGGGTGCGACAATTCTCCCATGATCGTGGAGCACAACGTCCCCCTGCAGGCCTACAACAGCTTCGGCATCGCCGCGCGCGCGCAGCACCTGGCGCGCATCGCCAGCGAGGCCGACCTGGCCGCCGTGCTGGGCCATCCGCGCTGGCGCGACGCGCCCAAGTTCGTGCTCGGCGGCGGCAGCAACATCGTGCTGACGGGGGACGTCAAGCCGCTGGTGCTCAAGGTCGAGATCCCGGGGCGGCGCCTGATCGAGGAGACGCCGCGCGCCTGGATCGTCGAGGCCGGGGCCGGCGAGAACTGGCACGAGACGGTGCGCTGGACGCTGGAACAGGGCTTGCCCGGGCTGGAGAACCTGGCGCTGATTCCCGGCACGGTCGGCGGCTCGCCGGTGCAGAACATCGGCGCCTACGGCGTCGAGCTGCAGGACCGCTTCGATTCGCTCGACGCCGTCGACCTCGACACCGGCCGCGCCTTCAGCCTCGACGCCGCGCAATGCGCCTTCGGCTACCGCGACTCGGTGTTCAAGCACCCCGCGCCCGATGGCCGCGCGGCGCAAGCCGAAGGCGCGAGCGCAGGGCAGGGCGAAGACCCCGGCCCCGTGCGCGCGGGCTTCGGCCTGCTCGGCCGCGCGCTCATCACGCGCGTGCGCTTCCGTCTGCCCAAGCCCTGGAAGCCCGTGATGGGCTACCTCGACCTCGAACGCAAGAGGGAAGAAACCGGCAACCACGCGCCCAGCGCGCGCGACATCTTCGACTGGGTCTGCGCCATCCGCACCGCCAAGCTGCCCGACTGGCGCGTGCTGGGCAACGCCGGCAGTTTTTTCAAGAACCCGACCGTGACGCCCGAGCAGTGCGCCGACATCATCCTGCGCGACCCGAAGATCGTGCACTACCCGATGCCCGACGGCAGCATCAAGCTGGCCGCCGGCTGGCTGATCGATGCCTGCGGCTGGAAGGGCAAGTCGGTCGGCAACGCCGGCGTCTACGAGCGCCAGGCGCTGGTGCTGGTGAATCGCGGCGGCAGCAGCCACCCGGTGACGGGCGGCGAAGTGATGACGCTGGCCAAGGCGATCCAGACCAGCGTCTACGAGCGCTTCGGCATCCGGCTGGAGCCCGAGCCGGTGGTGGTTTAGTTCACCCCCAGGCTTCGCGCACTTCGTGTCGCTTCGCCTACCCCTTCCAGGGGGCAACACCGGCAGCCCGGCGAAGCCGGTTCCGCGGTGTTTCCCGAGAGGGCTTCGCTTCGCTGGCCGGGCGGGGTTCGGCCGCCGTGTTGTGGGCCGCTGACACGGCCGCTGCTGCAGCGGTGATCCGCCTCAAACCTTATTCGGGATCGTCGTTCGTCAGCCGCGGCAGCGCTGCCCCACCGCCCAGCGACAGCAACCCGGCCCGCGTGTAGATCACCAGCTTGTCGCGCGTGTCCACGATGTCGAGGTTGCGCATCGTCAGCTGGCCGATGCGGTCGGCCGGCGAGAAGCTCGACTCGCCCTTTTCCATCGTCAGCCGCTCGGGGTGGTACGTGAGGTTGGGCGAGACGGTGTTCAGGATCGAGTAGTCGTTGCCGCGGCGCAGCTCGATCGTCACCTCGCCCGTGACGGCGCGCGCCACCCAGCGCTGGGCGGCCTCGCGCAGCATGATCGCCTGCGGGTCGAACCAGCGGCCCTGGTAGAGCAGGCGGCCGAGCTTGCGGCCGTTGTCGCGGTACTGCTCGATCGTGTCCTCGTTGTGGATGCCCGTCACCAGCCGCTCGTAGGCGATGAACAGCAGCGCCAGGCCGGGGGCTTCATAAATGCCACGGCTCTTGGCTTCGATGATGCGGTTCTCGATCTGGTCGCTCATGCCCAGGCCGTGCCGCCCGCCGATTCGGTTGGCTTCCAGAATCAA
>JAQGLP010000544.1 GCA_028292835.1 Variovorax sp. | reverse complement strand
CAGAGGAGACCAGCATCTCCGCCGCCGCGCGCAGCCTCGACTGCAATCCGTCGACCGTCAGCAAGTTGATCCAGCGCCTTGAGGACCGGCTCGGCGTTCGGCTGTTTCACCGGACATCGCGCGTGCTCAAGCTCACGCGCGAAGGGGAGCGATTCCTCGAGGGTGCACACCGTGTCGTCGATGCGCTGGAGGAGGCCGAGAGCGGCCTGGGGCAATCGCGCCTGGAGGCTGCGGGCGTGCTGCGCATCAACTGCGCACTGCTGCTGGCGCAGTACCAGATTTCCCCATGGATGGCGGAGTTCCTCGAAAGGCACCCGAGGATGCGGGTCGAATTCGTCCTGACGGCTGCGCCCATCGACCTGTTCGAGCACCAGATCGACATTTCGTTCCAGAGCGGCAGCATTCCCGATTCGTCGCTGGTGGCCCGGCGCGTCGCCACCACGCGCTGGAGCGTGTGCGCGGCGCCCAAGTACCTGGCCAAGGCCGGCATCCCGCTGACACTCGAGGATCTCTCGCATCACAACTGCCTGAACTTCCTGCCGGGGTCCTTTCGCAGCACTTGGCCGCTTCGTGACGGCGACGACCCCATCACCCTGGACGTCAAGGGCAACATCGGCAGCAATTCGGCGGAGCTGCTGCGCACGTTCGCGGTCAACGGGCTCGGCATCGTCCGGCTGTCCGACATCCACATCGGGCCGGACATCGATTCGGGCCGCCTCGTGCGCGTGCTTGAAGGACGCCAGGTCGATGCGGAAGAGCCACTGTATGTCGTCTATGCCAGCAAGCGCAACCAAAGCTTGCGGGTCCGGGCTTTCCTGGACTTCCTCAACGAGAAGTTTCGCGCCGGCTGGGGCGAAGTCTGAGGCCTTCCAGCCGCTGAGGCGGCCGGCCACTTGCGCCGTTTCTTCACAGCTCCTGGGCCCTGCGGCGAGCCGCGCGGCCAGTTCGAGGACGGTCGCCATCAGCTGATCGGCCGGCACGACGCGTGACACGATGCCAAGCCGCTGCGCCTCCTCGGCATCGATCACGTCGCCCGTGAACGCGAGTTCGAGAGCCGGTAGCACGGGCCTCAGCCATCTCCTTGACGTCGCCGCCGGCGCAGAAGGCCGCACCAGCGCCGGTCAGGACAATGACCCGCACTTCATCATCACGCTCGGCGTGCACCAGGGCGGCCATGATGTCGTGCTTCAATGTGCCGCCGATCGCGTTCATGCGCTCGGGCCGGTTGAACGTGAGAACGGCCACGCCGCCGCGGTGCTCGTAAAGGAGGCTGGAGTATTCGGGAAAAGTCATCGAGCGGTCTCCGTGCTTGCCGATGGCGCGAGGAGTGCGAGAGAGAGTTCAGGCGCGCCGCGCGCCGTGGCGCAGCAGCTCGCGCGCGATCACGACGCGCTGGATCTGGTTCGTGCCTTCGAAGATCTGGTTGAGCTTCGCGTCGCGCATCATTCTTTCGACCGGGTAGTCCTTGACGTAGCCGTAGCCGCCGAGCACCTGCACGGCGTCGGTCGTCACCTTCATGGCCATGTCGCTCGCGAAGCACTTGGCCATGCTCGCCAGCATCGGCAGGCGTTCCCACTCGCCGCGATCGCCGGCGCGCGTGCATTCGTACAGCAGGCAGCGTGCCGCCTCGATCTGCATCGCCATGTCGGCCAGCATGAACTGGATGCCCTGGAACTCGGAGATCGCGCGCTTGAACTGCCTGCGCTCCTGCGCATACGCAACCGCAGCCTCGAACGCTCCCTGTGCCAGACCGACCGAGGCCGCGGCGATGGCAGGACGGTTGAGGTCCAGCGCCCGCATCGCCGCGCGAAACCCCTTGCCTTCTTCGCCGAGCATGTTCTCGGCCGGTACGCGGACATGGTCGAGATAGACCGGCACGTTCACCGCGCCGCGCATGCCCATCTTGCGTTCCTTCTTGCCGAAACTGAGGCCCGGACTGGCCTTGACGTCGACGATGAAGGGGCTGATGTTGTCGACGCCACCTGCATCGCTGGTCTTGGCGAACACCATGATGAAATCGGCCACGCTGCCGAAGGAACACCACTGCTTCTGCCCCGTGATGACGTAGTCATTGCCGTCGCGCACGGCGCGGGTGCGGATGGCGCTCACGTCCGAGCCGGCGCCGGGCTCGGACAGCGCGATGGCTGTCAACGTACGGCCTTTGGCGACGGTGGGCAGGAAGCGTTTCTTCTGATCCTCGGTGCCGAAATGCATGATCGGCAGCACGAACATCGTGGTCTCGCCAGCCAGGAGTCCGCAAGCTTCGGAGTAACGCGAGATTTCCTCGCGCGCCATGCAGACCATCGTGAGATTGGCGCCCGGGCCGCCGTATTCCTCGGGCACCCACAACTGAAGCAGGCCCATGTCGCCGTAGATCGGGATCAGTTCGATCGGGAATCGATCGTTTTCGTCGATCTCGGCGGCAATCGGCGCCACATGCTTTTCGGCCATCCGGCGCACGCCATCGCGAAAGGCGATTTCTTCGGAAGTGAAGTCCACGGGAGGGTCCTTTCAACTCATCGGAGCGTTCGGTCGATCGCGTTCATTCGGGCTGGATGTTTTGCTCGCGAATGATGGCGCTCCAGCGCGACACGTCCTGCTTCACGTAGTCCATTACCTTGGCCGGAGCGCTGCTCTCGGCGTCGACGCCGAGCGAATCGAAGCGCTTGCGCACGTCGTCGGAGGCAACGGCCGTGGCGACGGCCTTGTGCAGTTGCTCGATGATCCCGGACGGCGTTCCGGCCTTGACCAGGATCGCAAACCAGGAATAGAGCGTGAAGCCGGGAACGTACTTGGCGATCACGTCGGCATTCGGGTCGTGCGGGGATCGGGTTTCGGAGGTCACGCCGACGAGCTTGATCTTGCCGGTCGCGATCTGGCCTCGCATGGCTTCGGTCGGCGTGGTCAGCAGTACTTGCACTTCGCCGCCGAGCAGGGCATTGAGCGTCGGCGCCTGGCCCTTGTAGGGCACGTGCGTCATTTTCAGTCCCGCTTGCTTGAGCAGCAGTTCGGTGCCCAGGTGGCCAAGCGAGCCGATGCCGGCGCTGGCGTAATTGGCGCTTCCGCCGCTCTTTCTGGCCCAGTCCAGGAAGGTGGACATGTCGTTTGCCGGTACGCCGGCGCCCACCGCGCGCACCATCGTCGACTTCGCGACCAACGAGACGGGCGCG
>JAQGLP010000539.1 GCA_028292835.1 Variovorax sp. | reverse complement strand
CAGACCGCGATCCTCGGCGATGCCTTCGACGACGTGATCCTCTACCAGGACGCGGCGCAGCGCGGCCGCGCCGACGGCGAGGTCATGGGGCTGCTGCGCCAGGGCCTGGCAGGCGCCCGGCGCACCCGCGCGATCGACGAGATCCGCGGCGAATTCATCGCCATCGACACCGCGCTCGACCGACTGCGCCCGGGCGACCTGTCGCTGATCCTGGTCGACCAGGTCGAGGAAGCGCTGGCGCACCTCGCGCGGCGCATCGCCGCCGGCTGACGCCGCGCGCCGGACGGATCGAGGCCGGGTCCGGTCCCGATCTGTCGCCATTGTCCGGCAGGCACATCCAGGGCCGGCCTCTAGGGTCCGGGCTTTGACAGCCACGGGACCCTTTTCATGCCGCTTTCCGACCTGCTCGACGCTCTCCAGTGGCCCGCGATGGCCGTGTCCATCGGCGCGGCCTGGCTGGTCGCCTCCCGCTCGAAGCTCAAGCGCAACATCGGCTTCTGGTGTTTCCTGGGAAGCAACGTGCTGTGGGTCCTCTGGGGCTGGCACACCCACGCCTGGGCCCTCATCGCGCTGCAGGTGGCGCTCGCCGCGCTGAACATCCGCGGTCTCTTCAAGACCGATCCGGATTCGGCATGAAATGCGCTTGCGGCGCCTGCCGGATCTTGCCCTGCAGCTATTGATTCCGTAGCAACACAGGGCCTTGCCGGCCGCAGGCATGCGGGACCTGTCCGACAGCAAATTCCGCAGGACGGCGGCCTGTGCGAACCCTTTGTCCCACAGCGAGGACCGTCAACGCAGCCCAGAGTGGAAATCTTGGTCGCACTCGACGCGCGGCCTCATCGCAAGGAGTTTCCCATGAAATCAGCGTTCCGTTCCACTTTTGTCGCGCTGCTGGCTGCCGGCAGCCTCGCGGGCTTGGCGCCTGTCGCCCTGGCCCAGTCCCATGCCGCGAAACCCCGGCAGGCTCAAGGCCAGTGCGACGGCGTGCAGCAGGACCGCACCGCGTGCCTGCGCGAAGCGGCGGCCGCCCAGCAGGCTGCGCGCAGCCATGGCCTGGTCAGCGCCGCGCCCAACGTGTACGAACAGAACGCGCTGGCGCGCTGCCAGTTCCAACCGCCCGCCGACCGTACCGACTGTGAGGCGCGCGTGCGCGGCAGCGGCAACACGTCGATCGAGGGCAACGTGATGGGCGGGGGCCTGTTGCGCCAGACGGCACGGCCGGCGCCGGCGCTGGCGCCGGCGTCGGAACCAACGCGCTGAACCCCTGCAAGCCCGGGGCGCGCCGCCTCATCTAGGGTCTTCCCTAGACATCGTCATTGGCGCAGAGATCATGATGGTCTTCTGCATTCCGACTGTTCCCTACAGGAGCTGTGATGTCATCACGCTTGCATCCCCGCATGGCCCTGACCGCGCTGGCTGTCGGAGCGGCCTTGCTGCTGGGCGCCTGCGACCGCAAACCCTCGTCGCCGCCCATGCCGTCGAGCTCCTCCTCCGGCAGCGCCATGCCTTCCGGCGCGTCGCCGTCCGGGATCAAGCCGGCGCCCTCGTCGGCGGCGGTGGATTCTTCTTCTCCCTCTGCTTCCGCTTCTTCCTCTTCCGGGCCTTCGTCCGCCGCCGCAGCGTCCGACAAGGGGCCTTCCGACGGGGCCTCCGCGATCGGCGGATTCACCGCTCCGCAGAAGAGCGGCGCGGCTCCGTCGCCGGGCGGCACTTCCGCGCCCACGGGCGGTGACGGGGCGCCGCCCAAGTAGCGCTCTTCCGCAGCCTCCCGCCTGCCAGGCTCCTTTGCGCTCTTTCCTCCCTCATCACGCCGGAGACCGTCCCCCATGGATATGAATCGTCGTCATTTTTTCCGGGTCAGCGGCGCGGGGCTGGTCGGCTCCAGCATCGCGGCGCTCGGCTTTTCGCCGACCGCCGCGCTGGCCGAGGTGCGCCAGTTCAAGCTCGCGCGCACCACGGAGACGCGCAACACCTGTCCCTACTGCTCGGTCGGCTGCGGCATCCTGATGTACAGCCAGGGCGACCGGGCCAAGAACGTGGTGGCCGGCATCCTCCACATCGAGGGCGACCCCGACCAACCGGTCAACCGCGGCACCCTGTGCCCGAAGGGAGCCGGGCTGCTCGACTTTGTCCACAGCCCGAACCGGCTGAAGTACCCCGAAGTGCGCGAGGCCGGCAGCGCCGAGTGGAAGCGCGTGAGCTGGGACGACGCGCTCGATCGCATCGCCAAGCTGCTCAAGGCCGACCGCGACGCCAATTTCCAGGCCACCAACGCCGAGGGCAAGACGGTCAACCGCTGGACCAGCAGCGGCATGCTGTGCGCCTCGGCGTCTTCCAACGAAACCGGCTACATCACGCACAAGGCATTCCGCTCGACCGGGATGCTGGTCTTCGACAACCAGGCACGCGTTTGACACGGACCGACGGTGGCCAGTCTGGCCCCGACGTTCGGACGCGGCGCGATGACCAACCATTGGCAGGACATCCAGAACGCGGATGTCGTGCTGATCATGGGCGGCAACGCCGCGGAGGCGCACCCGTGCGGCTTCAAGTGGGTGATCGAGGCCAAGAAGCACAACAAGGCCCGCCTGGTGGTGGTCGACCCGCGCTTCACGCGCTCGGCCGCCATGGCGGACTATTACGCACCGGTGCGCGCCGGCTCGGACATCGCGTTCCTGGCGGGCGTGCTGAACTACCTCCTGAGCCACGACAAGATCCAGACCGAGTACGTGCGCCACTACACCAATGCGCCCTTCATCGTCGGTCCTGACTACAAGTTCGAGAACGGCCTGTTCAGCGGCTACGACGCCGACAAGCGCAGCTACGACCCCGCGTCGTGGAACTACGCGCTCGACGCGCAGGGCATGGCGAAGGTCGACATGACCATGCAGGACCCGCAGTGCGTGCTGCAGGTCATGAAACGCCACTTCTCGCGCTACACGCCCGAGATGGTCAGCCGCATCACGGGCACGCCGCAGGACAAGTTCCTCAAGGTGTGCGAATACATCGCCAGCACCAGCGTCCCCGAACGCACGATGACGGT
>JAQGLP010000148.1 GCA_028292835.1 Variovorax sp. | reverse complement strand
GATGGCGCGCAGATGGTTTTCCCCAAGGCCAGCCCAAAGACCCTCTCACCGGTCCATCGGCAGGTAGAGGCTCTCCTTGACTTCCTCCATCACCACATAGCTGTGTGACTCGGCCGTCACGGGCAGCTTCCTGAGCAGGTCGCCCAGCAGGTGGCGGTACTCGCTCATTGCGCGCAAGCGGGCTTTGATCAGGTAGTCGAAGCCGCCCGACACCAGGTGGCATTCCATCACTTCGGGCATGTGCAGCAGCTCGTTCCTGACCTTGTCGAACACGTCGCCCGACTTGGATGACAACGTGATCTCGACGAACACCAGCAGCGTCTTGCCGAGCGCCTGCGGATCGATGCGGGCGTGGTATCCGGTGATGACGCCTTCGCGCTCCAAACGCCGCACCCGCTCGGAGCAGGGCGAGGTCGACAGCCCGATCTCTCCGGCCAGTTCGGTCATCGAAATACGGCCCTGGCGCTGCAGGATATCGAGGATTTTTCGGTCGATGCGGTCGAGTTCGATCATTTCCACTCCCAGGACCGCACAGTGGCATGAAAAGCAAATGAAAGCACTGGGGATTCGCCCTATTTCAGTGGAATTTGCGGTCGTCGGATGAATACGCTTGACTCCTCTCTCGTATCGAAGGGGTCTTGCCATGAAAGTGATCGTTTTGGGCGGCGGTGTCATCGGGGTCACGACCGCCTACTACCTGGCCCGCGCCGGCGCCGAGGTGACCCTGATCGACCGGCAGGCTGGCCCGGCGCAGGAAACCAGTTTCGCCAACGCCGGGCAGGTGTCGCCCGGCTACTCCACGCCGTGGGCCGCGCCGGGCATCCCGCTGAAGGCCCTGAAGTGGATGTTCCAGAAACACGCGCCGCTGTCGATCCGGCCCGACGGCAGCCTGTTCCAACTGCGATGGATGGCGGCCATGCTGAAGAACTGCTCGGCCGAGCGCTATGCCGTCAACAAGGAGCGCATGATGCGCGTGGCCGAGTACAGCCGCGACTGCCTGCGCGAACTGCGCGCCGAGACCGGCCTCCGCTACGAGCACCGCACCCAGGGCACGCTGCAACTGTTCCGCACCCCGGCCCAGCTCGATGCCGTGCAGCGTGACGTGGCCGTGCTGGAGGAGTGCGGCGTTCCCTACCAGCTGCTCGACCGCGGCCAGCTCGCCACGGTCGAGCCGGCCCTGGCCCATGCAGGCGCGCGGCTGGCGGGCGGCCTGCGCCTGCCGAACGACGAAACCGGCGACTGCCACCTCTTCACCCGGAACCTGGCCGATATCGCGCGCGGGCTCGGCGTGGAGTTTCGCTTTGGCCAGACGGTCGAGGGCTTCCTCACGTCGGGCGGGCGAATCATCGGCGTGCGCCTGGGCGGCGCGACGCCCGATGTGCTCACCGCCGACCGCTATGTGCTGGCCTTCGGCAGCTACTCGCGCGACTTCCTGGCGCCGCTCGGCCTCGACCTCCCGGTATATCCCGTCAAGGGCTATTCCCTGACCGTGCCGCTGCTCGACCCGGCTGCGGCGCCGCAGTCCACCGTGCTCGACGAGACCTACAAGGTAGCCGTCACCCGCTTTGATGACCGCATCCGCGTTGGCGGCATGGCCGAGCTGGCAGGCTTCGACCTGCGCCTGAACCCGCGCCGGCGCAAGACGCTGGAGCATGTCCTCACCGACCTGTTTCCCTGCGGCGACCTGCCGCGTGCCAGCTTCTGGACCGGCTTGCGCCCGATGACGCCCGACGGCACGCCGATCGTCGGCGCCACGCCGCATCCCAACCTGTTCCTCAACACCGGCCACGGCACGCTCGGCTGGACCATGGCCTGCGGCTCAGGCAGGCTGGTGGCCGACCAGGTCATGGGGCGCCAGCCCGACATCCGCACCGACGGTCTGGCGGTGGACCGCTACCGCGCCCCGGCGCCCCGCCGGCCCTTCGGCGCGGGACCGGCCGGAGCCTCGGCGTGAGCCGGCCCGCACGTGCCCTGATCGATCTCGACGCGCTGCGCCACAACCACGCGCTGGCGCGCCGCCGTCATGGCGGACGGGCGCTGGCGGTGGTCAAGGCCAATGCCTACGGGCACGGCGCACTTCGGTGCGCCCAGGCACTGGCCGGCCAGGCCGACGGTTTCGCCGTGGCCTTCCTCGACGAGGCGCTGGCCCTGCGCGCCGGCGGCATCCAGGCGCCCATCCTGCTGCTCGAAGGCGTGTTTTCCCCAAGCGAACTCGAGCTGGCGCACGAGCACCGCCTGTGGACCGTGGTGCACCATGCCGAGCAGCTGCGCATGATCGAGCGGTCGCCCCAGGCTGTTCGCGGTCTGAATGTCTGGCTCAAGGTCGATTCGGGCATGCGCCGCGCCGGCTTCGCGCCGTGCGTGGCACGCGAGGCTTACGCGCGACTCGCGGCCAGGGGCAAGGTGGCGCGGATCACCCTGATGAGCCACTTCGCCTGCGCCGACGAACCCGACCGCGAGCTGACCCGTGAGCAGATCGCCGCCTTCGACGCGGCGACCGAGGGGCTGGCAGGCGAGCGCAGCCTGAGCAATTCGGCCGGCGTGCTGGCCTGGCCCGAGGCCAACCGCGACTGGGCGCGCCCCGGCATCCTGCTGTATGGCGCCAATCCGTTGCCGGGCGATGGACATGA
>JAQGLP010000501.1 GCA_028292835.1 Variovorax sp. | reverse complement strand
GCGGTCGCCGCCCACGGGCCATGCCGAGCCGAGCGTGATCATTCGCGACGACGCCGCCCGCGCCTGCGCCGAGGCCCTGACCCGGACGGCCGAATCGCCGACCGGCCAGCCCTGGGTCGTCAAGCGCCTGCCGCCGTCGCCCCGGGCCGCGCCGGGCGCGATCGAAGTGTGGCTGCCGCGAACCCGCAGCCCGTCCGCCTCCTGAAAATGCAGTCCCGGACCCGCTGATAGACTGCGCGCCCCGTTGTCACACGGGCGACAAGCGGCCCGCCGCGCGCACCGGGCAACGGGCTTCCCATCCCCTCATTCAAGAACCCATTCCATGAACACCACAGTCCAGCCCCCCCAAGCTTTCGACGCTTCGATCCTGACCGCCGAGCAGGCGGCCGTGCGCGAGCCGATCGAGCAGTACTTCCTGGGCCATGCCAAGGACGACGCCTCGCACATGCGCAACGCATTCCTGCCGACCGCCCACATCGAGTCGATGCGCGAAGGCGTGTTCACCTCGTGGCCGCTCGACATGTACTGCGAGCGCTTCAAGGGCACGCCGGCCGCCGACGAGGCCACGCGCCGCCGCACGATCGACTGGATCGACGTGGTGGGCAACGCGGCCTGCGCCCGGATCACCCTGGTGCACGGCGCCACCACCTTTGTCGACTACTTCGTCCTGCTGAAGGTCGATGGCGGCTGGAAGATCGCCAACAAGGCGTTCCAGGGCCGGCCGAGCTGAGTCCGCTTCGCGGGCGGACGGGCTCGTACCGCGCCTGCCATTTCCCCTGAAGCCGCGCCCGCCGCGGCGCTTGCCAATGGCAACGCAGGGGCCGGCCCGACCCGATTCAGCGGTCGGGCCTTGCGCCGCAACGGGACGCGCCAGTCGGCGGGGCACCCAATTCATGAAAATCGCCACGCATTGGTGAAATCCCTGATATGAGTCTGAAACCGGTTTCATAGAATGGGCGCCGCGCATCCGAGTCCGTCCGCGCGCTTCCAACCCGCCTGGTTCCAGTGAATTACCAATTCCAGTTCGACGCCGTCCTTGCCGCCTGGCCATTGCTGCTGAAGGGCACCTGGATCACCATCCAGCTGTCTCTCGTGGCCACGCTGCTGGGCCTCGTCGTGGCCGTTCTGTGCGCCTGGGGCAAGACTTCGGGGCCGGGCTGGCTGCGCTTCATCGTGAACGCGTACATCGAGGTGATCCGCAACACGCCGTTCCTGGTGCAGCTGTTCTTCTTTTTCTTCGCGCTGCCGGCCATCGGACTGCGCTGGTCGCCCTACACGGCGGCGCTGACGGCCATGGTGGTCAACCTGGGCGCCTACGCGGCCGAGATCATCCGCGCCGGCATCGAGTCGATTCCCAAGGGGCAGATCGAGGCGGGCCGGGCGCTCAACCTCAAGCCGTGGGAAATCTTCCGCTTCGTCATCATCAAGCCGGCGCTCAAGGCCATCTACCCCGCGCTCACGAGCCAGTTCATCCTGCTGATGCTCAGCTCGGCGGTGGTGTCGGTGATCTCGGCCGACGACCTGACCTCGGTCGCGGCCAACCTGCAGTCGCAGACCTTCCGCAGCTTCGAGATCTACATCGTGGTCGCGGCCATCTACCTGGCGCTGGCGTTGTCGTTCTCGGGGCTGTTCAAGATGATCTACCGGCGCACGCTCAACTACCCGGACCGGCGCTGAAGGAGAGCCACAGTCATGCGCACCTTCGGCTATCCCGAATTTTTGTTCATCCTCGAAGCGGCCCGCTGGACGCTCGCGCTGTCGTTGATCGCCTTCATCGGCGGCGCGGTCCTCGGGCTCGCCCTCGCACTGGCGCGCACATCGGACAGCCGGGCGGCGCGCCTGCTCTCGACCGGCTTCATCCAGATTTTCCAGGGCACCCCGCTGCTGCTGCAGCTGTTCCTGATCTTCTTCGGCGCGCCGGTGCTCGGCTTCGACATCAATCCGTGGATCGCGGCGGGCGTGGCGCTGGTTCTCAACAGCGCGGCCTTCCTCGGCGAGATCTGGCGCGGCTGCATCGAGGCCGTGCCGCGCGGCCAGTGGGAGGCGGCCGAGGCGCTGAGCCTCAGCTACGCCGCCCGCATGCGCGACGTGGTGCTGCCGCAGGCCTTCAAGATCGCGCTGGCGCCGACCGTGGGCTATGTGGTGCAGACCATCAAGGGCACTTCGCTGGCGGCCATCATCGGCTTCACCGAGATCACGCGCGCCGGGCAGATCATCAACAACGCGACGTTCCAGCCGCTCTACGTGTTCACGACCGTGGCTGCGATCTATTTCGCCATCTGCTGGCCGCTGTCGCTGCTGGCCGCGCGCATGGAGCGCAGGCGTGCACGGGCGCTCGCGAGGTGAGGAGCTCACCCCCAGGCTTGCCCACTGCGTGTGGCCGCCCACCCCCTTGCAGGGGGCAACACCGGCGGCCCGGCGGAGCCGATTCCGCGGTGTTTCCCGAACGAGCCTCCCTTCGCTTGCCGGGAGTGGGGACTGCAATGAGCAATTGAGGCCCGTTCTTCCTTCGTTTTTTTGTTTCTGTTCTCAAACCAAGGAGACTTCGACATGACCCTCTCTACCACCCGCCGCACGGCCGTTGCAGCCTTGAGCCTGGGCGCAGCGCTGACCGTGTTCGCGCCGTTCGCCT
>JAQGLP010000444.1 GCA_028292835.1 Variovorax sp. | reverse complement strand
GGCATGGTCGATGGATCTTTCCCTGAGCGAAGAACAGCAACTGATCACCGACAGCGCGGCGACCTTTCTGGCCGAGGCCAGCGCGATGCCGGCCGTGCGCGCGGCCAGCCAGAGTGCCGAGGGTCTGGATCGCGACCTGTGGCGCGACATGGCCGAACTGGGCTGGTGCGGCGTGCACCTGCCCGTAACGGCTGGTGGACTGGGCCTGGGTCTGGTCGAGCTGGTGCTGTTGCAGGAGCAACTGGGCCGGCGCCTGGCCTGCGTGCCCTTTTTCGACAGCGTGGCGCTGGCCGCGACCGCATTGCGCGAGCTGCCCGAGAGCCCGGTGGCGCAAGACTGGCTACAACAGCTGGCCGCCGGGCAGGCCATAGCGGCGCTGGCGCTGCCTACCGGCCCTGCTGACGGGCGTGCCAGTGCCCAGGCCACTGACGCCGGCTGGGTGCTGCAGGGCGACTGGCCGCGGGTCGGCTCCGCCGCCATGGCCGACGTGCTGCTGTTGCCCACGCAAACGGCTGTGGGCGAAAGCCTGCTGTTTGCCGTGTCGGCCAATGCGCCCGGCTTGCAGGTGCAGCCCCTGGCGATGCTGGATGCCACCCGCTGCATGGCGGCTGTCCAGGTCGACGCCGTGGTGTTGCCTGCCACAGCCTGTATCGGCCGGGGAGAGCAGCTGGACAGCCTGCTAACGTGCTTGCAGCAGCTGGGCGCCATTGCGCTGGCGGCCGAGCAGGTCGGCGTGGCCCAGCAATGCCTGGACCTGACGCTGGCCTATGCGGCGCAGCGCAGCCAGTTCGGCCGGCCCATCGCCAGCTTTCAGGCGGTCAAGCACCGCTGCGCGCAGATGCTGGTTGCGCTGGAGAGCGCACGCTCAGCCGTCTACGGTGCGGCCTGCATTGCCGATACTGCGCCCGATGCACAGGCCCTGCTGTTCCATGCGGCCCAGGCCCATGTGGCGGCCACCGAAGCCGCGCAGTTCTGCGCCCGGGAAGCCATCCAGTTGCATGGCGGCGTCGGCTTTACCTGGGAGTTCGATCCGCACCTGTATTTTCGCCGCGCGCAGGCGTCCAGCCAGCGGCTTGGTGCGCCGTCATGGTGGCTGGAACAGGTGGCCAGGCAACTGCTCGACACCCCGGAAGAAACCGTATGAATCTCCAGGAAACTGACGCAGAGCGCGCCTTTCGGGCCAGCGTGCGCGACTGGATGCGGGCCCATCTGAGCGGCGAGTTCGAGCCGCTGCGCCATGCCAGCGGACTGGGCTCGTCCGGCTACGAGCCGGCTTTGGCCAAGCGCTGGGAGCAACAGCTGGCCGCCGGTGGCTGGACCGGCCTGGGCTGGCCGCGCAGCCATGGCGGGCGCGAACTGCCGCTGGCGCAGCAAATCATCTTTCATGAGGAATATGTGCGCTGCGGCGGCCCCGGACGGCTGGGCCATATCGGCGAAACCCTGCTGGCGCCGACGCTGATCGCCCATGGCACGCCCGAGCTGCAGGCGCGCTTTCTGCCCGGCATCCTGGCCGGCCAGACCTATTGGGCGCAGGGCTATTCCGAACCCGGTGCCGGCTCCGACCTGGCGGCGGTGCGCACGCGTGCGCGCATCGACGCGGACAGCGGCGACTGGATCATCGACGGCCAGAAGGTCTGGACCTCCTGGGCGCATGAGTCCGACTGGATCTTCGTGCTGGCGCGCTGCGAGCCCGGCTCCAGCCGTCACAAAGGCCTGGTGCTGCTGCTGGTGCCGCTGCACCAGCCCGGCGTCACGCTGCGGCCGATTCGCCAGATCACCGGCGACGCCGAGTTCAATGAGGTATTTTTTGACGGCGCCCGCACCGAAGGCACGCTGCACCTGGGCGCCCCGGGACAGGGCTGGGCCGTGGCGATGTTCTTGCTGGGCTGCGAGCGCGGCGCCTCGACGCTGGGTCAGCAGGCACATTTCCGCAGTGAGCTGGAGCAGGTCATGGCCGTGGCGCGCCGCAACGGTGCGGCCCGCGATCCGCTGCTGCGCCAGCGCATCGCGCATGCCGCACTGGGCCTGCAGACGCTGCGCAGCCATGCGCTGCGAACCTCAGGCGAAAACGCACAGGTGCACGCGGCCAGCATCGGCAAATACGCCTGGTCCAACTGGCGCCGCTCGCTGGGCGAACTGGCGGTGGACGTGCTGGGCGCCGATGGCGACATTGCCGGCGACGAGCCGCTGCGCCAGGCGCTGCAGCGACTCTGGCTGCTCAGTCGCGCCGACACGATCTACGCCGGCAGCAACGAAATCCAGCTCAACCTGATCGCCGAGCGGGCATTGCAGATGCCGCGCTGAAAAGCAGTGGAGCTGAGCGGCAGGGCTGCTGCCTCATCGTCCAAGCAGACGATGTGACGCGCCCGGGCTGCACGCACCATCAAGGCCATCAATCTGATGGATGTCTGACCCATGAAGCCCGCTCCCGATTACGTTCCCGCCCACGGCCTGTTGCGCGGCAAGTCCGTGCTGGTGACCGCCGCTGCCGGCGCCGGCATCGGCTTTGCCGTTGCCAGGCGCGCCGCCGAAGAAGGTTGCCGCGCGCTCTTCATTTCCGACGTGCATGAGCGCCGCCTGGGCGAGGCTGTTGCGGCCATCCGGCGTGAAACCGGCCTGCAAGAGGTCTACAGCCAGCTGTGCGATGTCAGCCAGGAAGCCCAGGTGCAGTCGCTGGTCGATGCGGCCGAGGCGCAACTGGGCGGCATCGACGTGCTGGTCAACAATGCCGGCCTGGGCACCAGCCGCCGTGTGGTCGACATGGGCGACGAGGAATGGCACAAGGTCATCGACGTGACGCTGACCGGCACCTTCCGCATGGTGCGCGCCGCGCTCAAGGCCATGCGGCCGCGCGGCCGTGGCGTCATCATCAACAACGCCTCGGTGCTGGGCT
>JAQGLP010000427.1 GCA_028292835.1 Variovorax sp. | reverse complement strand
GCTCGGCGTAGCGCGTGTACATGCGAAACAGGTCGCCCGCGAACAGCGCCGACTCGTCGCCGCCGGTGCCGGCGCGGATTTCGAGGAAGGCATTGCGCGCGTCGTCCGGGTCGCGCGGCAGCAGCAGGCGCTGCAGTTCGTCCTCGAGTTGCCGCAGGTCCTCTTCGGCCGCCGCGATTTCTTCCTGCGCCAGCCCGGCCATGTCGGGGTCGTCGAGCATGCCGCGCGCGCCCTCGATGTCAGCCGCCCGCTGGCGCCAGCGGGCGTAGCGCCCGGCGATCTGCGTGACCTCGGCGTGCTCTTTCGAGATGGTGCGGTACTGCGCCATGTCGGCCATGATGTCCTCGCGCGACAGCAGGAAGTCGAGTTCTTCGAGGCGTTGCGCGTAGCGTTCGAGTTGGCGGCGGAGGAAGGGTTTCACGGAGGAAGGCTTCAGAATCTTTAGGGGGCGGGAGAAGCCCGGAGCGCGGAGCGCAGGGGTTTCGCAAGGAGTGCACGGGAGAACAGGGAGGCAGGGATGAAGGCCCCTTCCGGGACCTGCAACCGGTCCTCTCGGCCCCGTGCCGGCGTCACCGCCTGCCGGCCGGACGCACGCGGGAGGACGAGCGTCGCTAACGCTCCTTGCCCGGGTCGCCGCGCAGGAACAGGCGCGAGACGGCCTGCGCCGTCTGCTCGCGCGTGGCGGCGTCGCCCGCGTGCAGTTCGGCCAACGCGCCGTGCAGCATCTTTTGCGTCAGGCCGCGCGACAGGGCTTCGAGCACGTTGTCCACGCTCTCGCCGCGCGCCAGCAGCCGGCGCGCGCGCGCCAGTTCGGTGGTGCGCCAGGTATCAGCCTGCGCGTTGAGCTGGCGGATCAGCGGCACCGTGCCGCGCTGCTCCAGCCAGCGCATGAAGCTCTGCACGCCGTCGTCGATGATGACTTCGGCCTGCGCCACCGCGGCCTGCCGGCTGGCGTGGCCCTGGCGCACCACCTGCGCCAGGTCATCGACCGTGTAGAGGTAGACATCCTCCAGCGCCTTGACCTCGGGCTCGATATCGCGCGGCACGGCCAGATCGACCATGAACATCGGGCGGTGCTTGCGGGTTTTCAGCGCACGCTCGACCGCGCCCAGGCCGATCAGGGGCAGCGTGCTGGCCGTGCAGCTCACCACGATGTCGAACTCGGCCAGCCGCGCCGGCAGCTCGGCCAGGCGCATCGCCTCGGCGCCGAAGCGTGTCGCCAGCTTTTCGCCGCGCTCCAGCGTGCGATTGGCGATCACGATCGACTTCGGTTGCCGGGCGGCGAAGTGCGTGGCCGCCAGCTCGATCATCTCGCCGGCGCCGACGAACAGCACGCGCGTCTCGCGCAGGTCCTCGAACAGCTGGGCGGCCAGGCGCACCGCCGCGGCCGCCATGCTGATGGAGTGCGCGCCGATTTCGGTGGCGGTGCGCACCTCCTTGGCAACCGCGAACGAGCGCTGGAACAGCTGGTTGAGCGTGCTGCCCAGTGCGCCGGCGGTCTCGGCCGCGCGCACCGCGTCCTTCATCTGGCCGAGGATCTGCGCCTCGCCCAGCACCATCGAGTCGAGCCCGCTTGCGACCCGGAAGGCGTGACGCGCGACGTCGCGCTCGGCCAGCGCATAGGCGTGCGAGCGCAGCGTGTCCGGCGAGACGCCGCCGCTCTCGGCCAGCCAGCCGAGTGTGTGGTCGATCGCTGCGTGGCTGGCAGCGCAATAGATCTCGGTGCGGTTGCACGTCGAGATGATCGCCGCCTCGACGTCCGGGTGCCGGCCGCCGCCAAAGGAGCTGCGCAGGCTCTGCAGCGTGGGGGCGATCTGGTCGAGCGCGAACGCGAAACGACCGCGCAGGTCGAGCGGTGCGGTCGTGTGGTTCAAGCCGAGGGCCCAGACTGCCATAAGCCCTGATTATAAAATCCGCCGCCCCGCGCCGGGTGCTGCGCCGCCAATGGCCCTGGGGCGGCGCCCGGCCCATCCCTTCGATGACTGCCCTCGACCTGCTCAATCACCTGCTGAACTTCATGGCGCCGGCTTTCTTCGTCGCGCTGCTGCTGGCCGCCTGCGGCCGGTTCCTGCTGCCGAAAACGCCGCTGGCGCCTGCCCTGTGGGCGCAGTTTGCCATCAATTTCATGGTTGGCGTGGCGGTGCTGGCGGCCGGCCTCGTGCTGCTGGGGCGCGACGGCATGATGGCCACCTACGGCGTGCTGGTCGCGGTGTGCGGCACGGTGCAGTGGGGCCTGCTGCGCGGCTGGCGCCCCTGAACCCGGGGCCGCGTCAGGCCGCCGGCTCGGCCATCGCGCCGCTTCCGGGCGCGAGGGCGCCGTCGTGGCGCGCCGGCGCCAGCATCAGGGTCGGCACCGCCAGCGGCTGGCCGGCTTCCCTCAGCCGCTCCAGGATCGTGAACAGCAGGTCGCTGCGCACGCCGCCGGCCTGGCGCGGGCCCGCCACGTAGGCGATCGCCTGGAAGATCAGTGAGCCGCCCTCGATGCCTTCGAGCGTGAGCGAGGGCGCTGGCGCCGGCAGCACGCCCGGGTGCTCGTTGCACGCCGCCAGCATCAGCCGGCGCACGCGCTCGGTGTCGGTCGTCAGCGGCATCGGCAGGCGGATCAGGACCCGTCCGTCGGGGCTGCCGAGCGTCATGTTGCGCACGGTCTTGGTGATGAGCTCGGAGTTGGGCACGATCAGCGTGGAGCGGTCGCCCAGCTGGATCTCGGTGGCACGCACGTTGATGCGGCGCACGTCGCCCTCGGCATTGCCCAGCACCACCCAGTCGCCGACCTTGACCGGACGCTCGGCCAGCAGGATCAGTCCCGAGATGAAGTTCTGCACGATCGCCTGCAGGCCGAAGCCGATGCCCACCGACAGCGCGCTCGCCACCCAGGCGATGCGCTCGACGCCGATGCCCAGCGCTGACAGCGAGAACGAGATGACCAGGATGCCGCCCAGGTAGCCGATCAGCGTGACCACCGAGTTGCGGATGCCCGGTTCGAGCTTGGTGTTGGGCAGGTAGCTCTTGTTGAGCCAGTGCTTGATCAGGCGCAAGGCCACGAAGCCGCCCACCAGCACCGCGGCCGCGCCGAGGATGGCGCTCGGCACCAGCTGGAACTGGCCGATCTTGAAGCTGGCGCCGATCTTGCCGCTGCGCTGCAGCAGCTGGTCGGGGCTGGTGCCCAGCGGCGCCACCAGCGCGATCACCATGTAGAAGAACACCACCACGCGGCTCGCACCCGACAGCAGTACGGCCGCCTGGTCGAGCGCCTGCGGCGCCACGTCGAAACTCGCCTGCAGCCGCTGGCCCGAGAGGCTGCCGGACGACAGCAGCGCCATGCTCAGGTCATCGACGAACTTCAGCAGCAGGTAGCCTGTCGCGCCCACCACGCCGGCCCAGATGAGCTGGCTCGCCAGGAAGCTTGCCAGCGCGACATAGCCCAGCGCCAGCAACACCCAGATCGCGACCAGCAGCAGCATCACCATGCCCATCAGGTAGCCGACCCAGGGCGGGCGTCCGAGCGTGTTGACCACCGTGACCGCTTCGGCCGCGTTGCCGGCGGCGGAGGACGCGGGCGTGGGCTCCGAGACCTCCGGCGGGGCGCCCTCGGATGGCACGACGGCCGCAGCGGCCTCGCGCGGCAACCGCAGGCGCAGCAGCAGTCCTCCCGCCAGCACGCTCAGCGCCAGCGCGGTGAACGCATGCGTGGTCACCACCGCCGCCAGGCTGGCGTCGACCAGCGTGTTGACCTTGGCCGGCAGCCAGGTCAGTGCCGCGACCAGCGCCACCAGCCACGGAAACGGTGCCATGCGCGCGGCCATGGCGTCCGAGAGCGGTGGCAGCCGCCAAGCGGGCCGGTGGCCGGCCAGCAGGGCGCGCCCGAGCCCGACCACGAACGCCATGAACATGAAGAACTTCACGCACGATGTGGCCAGTTGCTGCGCCTGCGCGCTCCAGTCGCCCGCGCCCGCGAGCGTCTGCCAGAGCAGTTGCGCGGCGAGGCCGGCCAGCAGCACGTCCGCGGCCACCGACGCCAGCGCCAGGAGCGAGCGCCGCAGGCGCCCGGGCGACGTGAAGCGCGCCACCAGCCAAACCAGCGCGTTCTCGGCCGCCCAGCCGCCCACGAACGTCAGCAGCAGAGCGCCGAACACGGTGGCCAGGACGGCTGTGCGCAGCGGGCCGCGCGCCGAGGTCGCGAGGCCCGTGCGCCATTCGCCCGCCAGGCGATGCCAGAGCGCGCGGTCGCTCGGCCAGGCGGCGCGCATCTGGCGCCAGAAGGCGCTGCCCAGCGGCGGGTCGACCTGCCCGAACAGCTGCGCCTCGAACAGGGCGCGGCGCTGCGCCAGCAAATCGCTGCCACGCTGCTGCGCATCGACCGCCAGCAGGCGGGCCAGCCGGATGTCGGCGTCGAGCACGTTGCGTTCTTTCAGCAGCGCTGCGCGCTGGCGCGTCACGTTGGGGTCTTCGGTGGTGCCGGTCGGCGGCGCGTTGCCGAGTTCGCCGAGGCGCGCGTTCAGGTCGGCCAGCTGGCCGGTGCGCGAGGCGACGAACTTGCCCACCTGCGCGGCGATGTTGTCGGTCTGCGCGACCAACTGGCGCACGTCGTCGCTGGGCTCGATCGTCTGGGGAATGTCGTCAAGTTGCGTGCGCAACTCGGACAGCGTGACTTCGGGCGTCGTGGGGGAGGCGGCGTTCTGGGCCGGCGCGAGGCCGCACAGGAAGGCCAGGGCGAGCGCGATGGCCCAGCGTGAAATCCAACTCATCACGGCATTATGAAAGCACCCGGTGTTACAAGACGAAAACGCCGAGGCCGCATGGCCCGCTTGTCTCGCCAGCTATCAAAAAGAGAGCGAAGCCGGCCTGCCGCTCAGCCGGCCGGGCTGAACAGGTCGACGCGGTCGGTGATGATGCCGTCGGTGCCCAGGCCGATCAGCCGCCGGGCGGCCCATTCGTCGTTGACGGTGTAGCTCAGCGTGCGCAGCCCGGCCGCCCGGGCCTGCGCCACGGTGGCCGCGTCCCACAGCGCATGGTTGCAGACCACGGCCGTGCAGCCCAGCCGCGCGGCGGCGTCGAGCCAGCCGTCGGGCAGCGTGTCGAGCAGCAGGCCGCGCGGCAGTTGCGGCGCGGCAGCGCGCGCGCTGTCCAGGGCGTCGGGCTCGAAGGAGGTCAAAAGGGGCGGCACCGCCGCGCCGGCCCACAGCCGCTCGGCATGCCGCGCCACCGCCTCGCCGGTGGCGCGCTCCGTGCCAGGCGTGGGCTTGATCTCGATGTTGAGCAAGTGGCCGTTGCGCAGGCAGTAGCGCGCCACGTTCTCCAGGCTCGCCAGCGGTTCGCCGGCGAAGGTCCGCGAATGCCAGCCGCCCGCATCGAGCCGCGACAACCCGGCCCAGGGATGGTCGCCGCCCACGCCGCTGGCAGCACTGCCCAGGACCTCGTGGCCGCGGGTAGTGCGCGCCAGCGTCGCGTCGTGCATCAGGAAGGGCACGCCGTCGGCGCTCAGCTTCACGTCGCACTCGAACATGCGGAATCCGTGCGCCGCGCCGAGCCGGAACGCGGCCAGCGTGTTCTCGGGCGCCAGCCGGCCGGCGCCGCGGTGCGCGATCCAGCGCGGGTAGGGCCAGGGTGTGCGAAGTTCCATGTCAGTGGCTCCACCGCGCCTGGAGCAACCCGCAGCGCACGAAACCGGCGCCAGGCAGAGCAAGGCCCGTTCGGGAAACACCGCGGAGCCGGCTTCGCCGGGCCGCCGGTGTTGCCCCCTGCAAGGGGGTGGGCGAAGCGACACGCAGTGCGCGAAGCCTGGGGGTGTGCTTCTTCATGCCACCCGCTTGCCGGAGCCGGCGTCGAACCAGTGCAGCCGGTCGGCGCGCGCGGCGATGTGCACCGTGTCGCCCGCGGCCGGCGGGTGGTCGCCCTCGTCGGTGCGCACGATGACCTGCTCCTCGCCGATGCGCGCATACACCAGCCGCTCGGCGCCCAGCAGCTCGACGTGCTCGACGCGCGCCGACCAGCCGCTCTCGTCGAAATTCATGTGCTCGGGCCGCACGCCCAGGATCTGGCCGGGCCGCACGCCGGGCGCGTGCTTGAGCAGGTTCATGGGCGGCGAGCCCATGAAGCTTGCGACGAAGGTGGTCCCCGGCCGGCTGTAGACCTCCTCGGGCGTGTCGAACTGGTCCATGACGCCGCCGTTCATCACGATGATTCGCTCGGCCAGCGTCATCGCCTCGACCTGATCGTGCGTGACGAAAAGCGAGGTGATGCCCAGCTCGCGGTGCAGCTTCTGGATTTCGAGGCGGGTCTGGGCGCGCAGCTTGGCGTCGAGGTTGGACAGCGGCTCGTCGAACAGGAACACCTGCGGCTGGCGCACGATGGCGCGGCCCATGGCCACGCGCTGGCGCTGCCCGCCCGAGAGTTCGCGCGGCTTGCGCGCGAGCAGGTGGCCGAGTTCGAGGATGCCGGCGGCCTTGTCGACGCGCCGCTTGATCTCGTCCCTGGGCATCCTGGCGATCTTCAGGCCGTAGGCCATGTTGTCGAACACGCTCATGTGGGGGTAGAGCGCGTAGTTCTGGAACACCATGGCGATGTCGCGCTCGGCGGGCTCCAGGTTGTTGACGACCCGGTCGCCGATCCGGATCTCGCCGGCGCTGATTTCCTCCAGCCCCGCCACCATGCGCAGCAGCGTGGACTTGCCGCAGCCCGACGGCCCGACGATGACGACGAATTCGTGGTCGCCGACCTCGGCGCTCACGCCGTGGATGACCTGGTTGGCCTTGGCCCCCTGGCCGTAGCGCTTGATGACGTTGCGTAGTGAAAGAGCGGCCATGTCTTCTTGCTTATTTCTCGGTGTCCACGAGGCCCTTGACGAACCATTTCTGCATCACCACCACGACCAGCGCGGGCGGCAGCATGGCCAGGATGGCGGTGGCCATGACGATGTTCCACTCGTTGGCCGAATCGCCGCCGGCGATCATGCGCTTGATGCCGATCACCACCGGGTACATGTCCTCGGTGGTGGTGGCGAGCAGCGGCCACAGGTACTGGTTCCAGCCATAGATGAACTGGATCACGAACAGCGCCGCGATCGAGGTCTTCGACAGCGGCACCAGCACGTCGATGAAAAAGCGCATCGGCCCGGCGCCGTCCATGCGCGCGGCCTCGATCAGCTCGTCGGGCACCGTCAGGAAGAACTGGCGGAACAGGAAGGTCGCGGTCGCCGAGGCGATCAGCGGCACCGTCAGGCCGGCATAGGTATTGAGCATGCCGAGGTTCGACACGACCTGGTAGGTCGGCCCGATGCGCACCTCGACCGGCAGCATCAGCGTGACGAAGATGGCCCAGAAGCACAGGCTCTTGAAGGGGAAGCGGAAGTAGACCACCGCGAACGCCGACAGCAGCGAGATCGCGATCTTGCCGACGGTGATGACCATGGCCGAGACGAAGCTCACCCACATCATGCGCGCCACCGGCGCCGTGGAGCCGGCGCCCGTCCCGCGCCCGAACAGCGCGGCCTTGTAGGTTTCCCACAGGTGCGAGCCCGGCAGGAGCGGCATCGGCGCCTGCACGATCTCCTGCGCGGTATGGCTCGACGCCACGAAGGCCAAGTAGAGCGGAAAGGCGACGATCAGGACGCCGAAGACCATCACGGCGTGCGCCAGGAGGCCGAGGGAGGGGCTGCGCTCGACCATGTCAGTAGTTCACTTTCTTCTCGACGTAGCGGAACTGGACCACCGTGAGCACCACGACGATCGCCATCAGCACGACCGACTGCGCCGCCGAGCCGCCCAGATCCATCGCCTTGAAGCCGTCGTAGTACACCTTGTAGACCAGGATGGCGGTGTCCTTGCCGGGTCCCCCCTGCGTGGCCGCGTCGACGATGGCGAAGGTGTCGAAGAAGGCGTAGACCACGTTGATCACCAGCAGGAAGAACGTGGTGGGCGACAGCAGCGGGAACTGCACCGTCCAGAAGCGCCGCCAGGGCCGCGCCCCATCGATGGCGGCCGCCTCGATCAGCGACTTGGGGATCGACTGCAGGCCGGCCAGGAAGAACAGGAAGTTGTAGGAGATCTGCTTCCAGATCGACGCCATCACGATCAGCGTCATGGCGTGGGTGGAATTGAGCAGGTGATTCCAGTCGATGCCGACCTTGCCGAGCGCATAGGCCACGACGCCCAGCGATGGCTAGAACATGAAGACCCACAGCACGGCCGCCACCGCCGGCGCCACGGAGTAGGGCAGGATCAGCAGCGTCTTGTAGAACATGGCACCGCGCGCGATGCGGTCGGCGAAGACAGCCAGCAGCAGCGACAGGGCGATGCCGATGCCCGCCACTAGCACGGAAAAGAGCGCCGTGGTCTTGAACGATTCCACGTAGCTCGGGTCGTCGAACAGCTGCCTGAAATTTTGCAGGCCGACCCACTCGGTCGAGCTGCCGAAGGCGTCCTGCACCTGCAGCGACTGCACCAGTGCCTGGCTGGCCGGCCAGAAGAAAAAGACGAGGATGACGGCCAGTTGCGGCGCGAGCAATGCCCAGGGCAGCCAGCCGGAGCGAAAGACGACGCGTTTTTCCATGGATCGAAAACCCCAATCGAAGTGACGCCCCGGCCGCGGTGCGGGCAGGGCGTCATGTTAGCGGCCGCGAGGAAGGCCCCCGGCGTTCGACGTCAGCCCTTGCTGGCCTTCTGGAAGCGCTCGAGCAATTCGTTGCCGCGCTGCACGATCGAGTCCAGCGCTTCCTTGGGCGTCTTCTTGCCGGCCCAGACCTGCTCGAACTCCTCGTCCTCGATGGCGCGGATCTGCACGTAGTTGCCCAGGCGGATGCCGCGGCTCTTGTCGGTCACCTTGCGGATCATCTGCGTCACGGCCACGTCGGTGCCGGGGTTCTGCTTGTAGAAGCCCGACTTCTCGGTCAACTCGTACGCCGCGGTCGTGACCGGCAAATAGCCGGTCCGCTTGTGGCTGGCTGACTGCACCTCGGGTGTCGAGATGAAGCTGAAGAACCGGGCGACGCCCTGGTACTCGGCCGGCTTCTTGCCCGACATGACCCACAGGCTGGCACCGCCGATCACGGTGTTCTGCGGCGCGCCGGGCACGTCGGGGTAGTAGGGCAGCGTGGCCACCGCGTACTTGAACTTGGCGTTCTTGGAGACGTTGCCGTAGAAGCCCGACGACGTGGTGATCATTGCGCACTCGCCGGACACGAAGGTCGCCTCGGGAATGTTGTTGCGGCCCTTGTAGACGAAGAGGCCCTGCTTGGCCATGTTCGACAGGTTCTCGATGTGGCGCAGGTGCAGCGGCGAGTTGACCTTCAGGCGGGCATCGAGGCCCGACAGGCCGTTGTTCTTCGTTGCAAACTCGACGTTGTGCCAGGCCGAGAAGCTCTCCAGCTGGGTCCAGCCCTGCCACGCCGTGGTGAAGGGGCACTTGTGGCCGCTGGCCTTGAGCTTGGCAGCGGCGGCGACCACCTCGGGCCAGGTGGCGGGTGCCTTGTCGGTGGGCAGGCCGGCGGCCTTGAAGGCGTCCTTGTTGAAGTAGAAGATGGTGGTCGAGCTGTTGAACGGGAAGCTCAGCATCTGGCCGTTGGGCGCCGTGTAGTAGCCCGCCACCGCCGAGATGTACGCGTTGGGGTCGAACTTCTGCCCGGCGTCCTTCATGACCTGGGCCACCGGGATGACGGCGCCCTTGCTGGCCATCATGGTTGCGGTGCCGACCTCGAACACCTGCAGGATGTGCGGCGCGTTGCCGGCGCGAAAGGCGGCCACGGCGGCTGTCATCGACTCGTCGTACTGGCCCTTGTAGGTCGGCACGACCTTGTAGTCCTTCTGGCTCTCGTTGAACTGCCGGGCCAGGTCGTTGACCCATTCGCCGTTGACAGCGGTCATCGAGTGCCACCACTGGATTTCGGTCTGGGCCCGGGCCGGGACCGACAGCGTGGCGGCCAATGCCGCGGCGAAGGCGAGTGTTTTGAATCGCATGAGACTCCTCGGAGGGGAAGGGGCGAAAAGGAAGCGTGAATGTAGTTTGCGCGCGTGACACCGCAGCGTCGGGTTGTCCCACGCGGCACACTCTGCCGCCAGCGGGCAAACCCTTCCGGAATTGGGCGCCTCGACCCGCTGCCCCGTGGGTGGGTGCTAGCATCGTCTCTTCATTTGGCCGGGCTTCCCATGCGCAAGACTTCCCTCGACAAAAGCAAGATCAGGTTCCTGTTGCTGGAAGGCATCCACCCTTCCGCGGTGGAGGTGCTGCGCGCCGCCGGCTATACGCAGATCGAGACGCTCGCGGGCGCGCTGCCGCACGCCGAACTGCTGGAGAAGATCGCCGACGCGCACTTCGTCGGCATCCGCTCGCGCACGCAGTTGACAGCCGAGGTGTTCGCCGCGGCGCACAAGCTGGTGGCCGTCGGGTGCTTTTGCATCGGCACCAACCAGGTCGACCTTGACGCCGCCCGCGAGCACGGCGTGGCGGTCTTCAACGCGCCGTATTCCAACACCCGTTCGGTGGCGGAACTGGTGCTGGCCGAAGCCATCCTGCTGCTGCGCGGCGTGCCCGAGAAGAGCGCGGTGGCGCACCGTGGCGGCTGGCTCAAGTCGGCCGACAATGCCTTCGAGATTCGCGGCAAGACGCTCGGCATCGTCGGCTATGGCTCCATCGGCGCGCAACTCTCGGTGCTGGCCGAGGCGCTCGGCATGCAGGTGGCGTTCCACGATGTCGTGACCAAGCTGCCGCTGGGCAATGCGCGCCAAGTGCGGGAGTTGAACGACCTGCTGGCGCAAAGCGACATCGTCAGCCTGCACGTGCCGGAAACGCAGGCGACGCAATGGATGATCGGCGCCGCGCAGATCGACGCCATGAAGCCCGGCGCGATTTTGATCAACGCCTCGCGCGGCACGGTGGTCGAGATCGAGCCGCTGGCCGAGGCGCTGAAGAACAAGAAGCTGCTGGGCGCGGCCATCGACGTGTTCCCGGTCGAGCCGCGCAGCAACAAGGACGAGTTCCAGTCGCCGCTGCGCGGGCTCGACAACGTGATCCTGACGCCGCACATCGGCGGCTCGACCATGGAGGCGCAGGCCAACATCGGGCTCGAAGTCGCCGAGAAGCTGGTCAAGTACAGCGACAACGGCACCTCGACCTCGTCGGTGAACTTCCCCGAGGTGGCGCTGCCGGCGCACCCGGGCAAGCACCGGCTCCTGCAC
>JAQGLP010000419.1 GCA_028292835.1 Variovorax sp. | reverse complement strand
CGGCCGGCGGGTCAGCGCCCGTCCGCAGCGACGCTGCGCGACACCGCCGCGGCCGCCGCCAGCAAGGGTGGCAGCATCGCGCTTCGCATCACGGCAGCGCTGGTGCGGTTGGCCTGGCCGCTCACGTTGAGCGCGGCAACCACCCGGCCGGCACGGTCGAGCACCGGCGCGGCGATCGAGATCAGGCCCTCCTCCAACTCCTGGTCGACCAGGCACCAGCCCTGCGCGCGCACCTGCCCGACAGTCTTCAGCAGCAGCGCGGGGTCGGTCACGGTGCGGCGGGTGCGCGCTTCCAGCGCCATGCCGCCCAGCCTGGTGCGCAGCGCCGCGTCGTCCAGCCCGGCCAGCAGCACGCGGCCCATCGAGGTGCAGTAGGCGGGCAGGCGCGAGCCGACGCCCAGCGAGATGCTCATGATCTTCTGCGTGTGGAGGCGCAGCACGTACAGGATGTCGTTGCCTTCGAGTACCGCGGCCGAACAGGATTCCTTGACCTCGTCGACCAGCGCCTGCATCACCGGCTCGGCGCGGTTCCAGATCGGCATCGACGACAGGTAGGCAAAGCCCAGATCGAGGATGCGCGGGGTAAGGGCGAACAGCCTGCCGTCGGATTCGACATAGCCGAGCGTCTGCAGCGTCAGCAGGATGCGGCGCGCGCCGGCACGCGTCAGGCCGCTCGCCGCCGCCACCTCCGACAGCGTCTGGCGCGGCGCCGTCGCGCTGAAGGAGCGGATGACCTCCAGCCCCCGCGCGAAGGACTGCACGTAGCTGTCGCCGGGACGCGGCGCGGTCGTCTTTTGGGTGCTGCTGGTTGCCATGAACGCTGCGATCTCCTAGAATTCATTATACGAACAATTGTTCTTTGTGCGAACAAATACGCGACGAGGCGATGGAGGCGTTCCAAGCCGCCCGTCAGGCAGCGCCCCACCGGAGACAGATTCCCCATGATCGACAAAATTGCCCGCTCGGTGGCCGATGCCCTGGGCGACGTCCAGGACGGCGCCACCGTGCTGATCGGCGGCTTCGGCACCGCCGGCATCCCCAACGAGCTGATCGACGGCCTGATCGAGCAGGGCGCCCGGGAACTCACGGTGGTCAACAACAACGCCGGCAACGCCGAGGCGGGCCTGGCCGCGCTGCTGAAGGCGGGGCGCGTGCGCAAGATCATCTGCAGCTTCCCGCGTCAGGCCGACAGCCAAGTGTTCGATGCGCTCTACCGCAGCGGCAAGCTCGAGCTGGAACTCGTTCCCCAGGGCAACCTGGCCGAGCGCATCCGCGCCGCCGGCGCGGGCATCGGGGCCTTCTTCTGCCCGACCGGCTTCGGCACGCAGCTCGCGGGGGACCGCGAAACGCGCGAGATCGACGGCAAGCCGTACGTGCTCGAATACCCGATCCGCGGCGACCTGGCGCTCATCAAGGCCGAGCGCGGCGATCGCTGGGGCAACCTGGTCTACCGCAAGGCGGCGCGCAACTTCGGCCCCGTCATGGCGATGGCGGCGGACCGAACCGTCGCCACCGTGCACGAGATCGCCGAACTCGGGGCGCTCGACCCCGAGGCGATCGTGACACCTGGCATCTTCGTGCACCGCATCGTCCGCATCGACCGCGTCGCCACCCAGGCGGGTGGCTTCAAGGAATGAAGAAGCGCACCCCAGGCTTCGCGCACTTCGTGTCGCTTTCGCTTACCCCCTTGCAGGGGGCAATACCGGCGGCCCGGCGGAGCCGGTTCCACGGTGTTTCACGAAGGGGCTTCGCTTCGCTTGCCGCGCAACTCGCGGCGGGCAATCTGGACACGATGGAGAACTGACATGACCATGACCTACCAACGCCGCACCAAGGACCAGCTCGCCGCGCGGGTCGCGCAGGACATCTTCGACGGCGCCGTCGTCAACCTCGGCATCGGCCAGCCGACGCGGGTGGCCAACCATCTGCCGGCCGGGCGCGAGGTCATCCTGCACAGCGAGAACGGCATCCTCGGCATGGGCCCGGCGCCGGCCGCGGGCCAGGAGGACTACGACCTCATCAACGCCGGCAAGCAGCCCGTCACGCTCCTGCCCGGCGGCGCCTACTTCCACCATGCCGACAGCTTCGCCATGATGCGCGGCGGCCACCTCGACATCTGCGTGCTCGGGGCGTTCCAGGTCTCGGCCACCGGCGACCTGGCCAACTGGAGCACCGGCGAGGCCGGCGCCATCCCGGCCGTCGGCGGCGCCATGGACCTGGCCACCGGCGCCAAGCAGACCTGGGTCATGATGGATTTGCTGACCAAGCAGGGCGAGAGCAAGATCGTCGCGCACTGCAGCTACCCGCTGACCGGCATCGGCTGCGTCAAGCGCATCTACACCGACCTGGCGACACTGGCCTGCACGCCCGGAGGTTTGAGGTTGATCGACAAGGTCGACGGCCTCGACCCTGCGGAACTCGAACGGCTGGTCGGCCTGCCGATTGCCGTGTAGTCCCGCGAAAAAACTCTGCGCCCCTGCGTCCGGGTTCGACACAGCCCGGATTCCACCCACCCACGACACGAGACCCGCCATGACCCAAGAAGCTTTCATCTGCGACGCCATCCGCACGCCTTTCGGCCGCTACGGCGGAGCCCTCGCCAGCGTGCGCGCCGACGACCTGGGCGCCGTGCCGATCAAGGCGCTGATGGCGCGCAACCCTGGCGTCGACTGGCAGGCGGTCGATGATGTGCTCTACGGCTGCGCCAACCAGGCCGGCGAGGACAACCGCAACGTGGCGCGCATGTCGGCGCTGCTGGCGGGGTTGCCGATCGAGGAGCCCGGCGCCACCAACAACCGCCTGTGCGGCTCCAGCCTGGACGCGCTGGGCAGTGCGGCGCGCGCCATCAAGTCGGGCGAGACGCACCTCATGATCGCCGGCGGCGTCGAGAGCATGAGCCGCGCGCCCTTCGTCAGCCCCAAGGCCGAGAGCGCCTTCAGCCGCGCCAACGCGGTCTACGACACCACCATCGGCTGGCGCTTCGTCAACAAGCTGATGAAGGCGCAGTACGGCGTCGATTCCATGCCCGAGACGGCCGAGAACGTCGCCACCGACCACAAGATCGAGCGGGAAGCCCAGGACCGCATGGCGGTGGCCTCGCAGCAACGCGCACTCGCCGCGCAGAAGTCGGGCTTCTTCGACGCTGAGATCGTGCCGGTCAGCGTCCCGCAGAAAAAAGGCGAGCCGCTCATCGTCAGCCAGGACGAGCATCCGCGCGACACCACACTGGAAGCGCTGGCCAGGCTGAAGGGCGTGGTGCGGCCCGAGGGCACGGTGACGGCGGGCAACGCCAGCGGCGTGAACGACGGCGCGGTCGCCCTGCTGCTGGCCAGCGAAGCGGTGGCCGCCCGTCACGGCCTGACGCCGCGCGCACGCGTGGTCGGCATGGCGACGGCCGGCGTGCCCCCCCGCGTGATGGGCATCGGCCCTGCCCCGGCCACGCAGAAGGTGCTGGCGCTGACCGGCCTCACGCTCGATCAGATCGACGTCATCGAGCTGAACGAAGCCTTCGCCGCCCAGGGTCTGGCGGTGCTGCGCCTGCTGGGGCTGGCCGACGACGACGCGCGCGTGAACATCAACGGCGGCGCC
>JAQGLP010000412.1 GCA_028292835.1 Variovorax sp. | reverse complement strand
TTGTTCTTGCTCGTCGTGTAGAAGTGGCCGGTACCCGCAGTGGATTCCAGCTTGATCTTTTCGCGTCCGCCTTTGCTTGTTGCCATGATGCAGCTCCTTAAGCTTGGCCGCGTGCGCGCAGGTCCGCGAGCACAGCTTCAATGCCGTTTTTGTCGATCAGGCGCAGCGCGGCGCTGGAGACGCGCAGGCGAACCCAGCGGTTCTCGTTCTCGACCCAGAAACGACGGTATTGCAGGTTCGGCAGGAACCTGCGCTTGGTTTTGTTGTTGGCGTGGGAAACATTGTTCCCGACCATGGGGCCTTTGCCCGTGACTTCACATACGCGTGCCATAAGGACACTCCGGTAGAAACAGCTGGCACTCCTGAAGCCACGCACGGCCCGGTAAGGCTGTGCAGGGGAGCGAGTGTGTTGCAGCTTGACCTCGCCAAAATCAGGTGGCGGTAGCCTGTTTTGCCGATGCCGCCGCCCGGGGCGGCTGGCCTGAATTCGGCAAAGCCTGCAATTATAACGTTCGAAGTCAAAGAACGTCGCTCTGCTCCAGGAAGCGCTGCGCGTCCAGCGCGGCCATGCAGCCGGTGCCGGCGCTGGTGATGGCCTGGCGGTAGACATGGTCCTGCACGTCGCCGGCGGCAAAAACGCCCGGCACGCTGGTCATGGTCGCGAAGCCCTGCAGCCCGGCGCGCGTCACGATGTAGCCGTCCTTCATGTCGAGGTGGCCCTGGAAGATGTCGGTGTTGGGGTGGTGTCCGATCGCGATGAAGCAGCCCTTCAGGTCGAGCTGCTCGGTGGCGCCGGTATCGGTGTTGCGCAGGCGCACGCCGGTCACGCCGGAATCGTCGCCCAGCACCTCGTCGAGCGTGTTGTGCAGCTTGAGCACGATCCGGCCCTCGGCGGCCTTCTCGTAGAGCTTGTCGATCAGGATGGGCTCGGCGCGGAACTTGTCGCGGCGGTGGACCAGGGTCACTTGGCTGGCGATGTTCGACAGGTAGAGCGCCTCCTCGACCGCCGTATTGCCGCCGCCGATCACGCACACCGTCTGGTCGCGGTAGAAAAAGCCGTCGCAGGTGGCGCAGCCGGAAACCCCTCGGCCCATGAAGCGGGTCTCGGATTCGAGGCCGAGGTACTTTGCCGAGGCACCGGTGGCGATCACCAGCGCATCGCAGGTGTAGCTGCCGCTGTCGCCGGTCAGCGTGAACGGGCGGCGGCTGAAGTCGACCTGGTTGATATGGTCGAACACCACTTGCGTCTTGAAGCGCTCGGCGTGTTCCAGGAAGCGCTGCATTAGTTCGGGGCCCTGGACGCCCATCACGTCGGCCGGCCAGTTGTCGACCTCGGTGGTCGTCATCAGCTGGCCGCCTTGCGCCATGCCGGTGACCAGCATCGGCTGCAGGTTGGCGCGCGCGGCGTAGATGGCGGCGGTGTAGCCGGCCGGGCCGGAACCTAATATCAGAACTTTGGCGTGTTGGGGAAGTGTCATGGAGGGGGACTCAAAAGAAGCGCTGTCGCAGCGTGTACATTTTCACGGTGGATACCAAGTATCACCGTTCGCCTCGGCAGGACGCCGGCGGGTTTTCAATGCGCGCGATTGTAAGAACCCATGGTTCCGCAAGACTGTGCTTTTCTGGAATCGATGAATGTCCATGCTGTCCAATCTCGATCTGCTGCGCCGCGTCCCGCTGTTCGCCGCGCTCACGCCCGAGCAGTCCGTGAGCATTGCCGACGCCATCGTCAAGAAGCGCTTCAAGCGCGGCTCGAACATCGTCGAGCAGGGCAAGAAATCCGACGCGCTCTATATCCTCCTGGCGGGGCGCGCGCGCGTCGTCAGCACGGACAGCCGGGGCCGCGAGGTCATCCTGGCAACGCTGCACCCGAGCGCCTGCATCGGCGAGATGAGCCTGATCGACGACGAGCCGCATTCGGCCACGGTGTGCGCCGAGATGCAGACCGATGTGCTGCTGCTGGAGCGCGACGCCTTCACGCGCTGCCTGCCGGAAAACTCCTCGATGGCCTACAACATCATGCTGGGGCTGGTGCGGCGGCTGCGCCACGCCGACCGCAAGATCGAGTCGCTGGCGCTGATGGATGTCTACGGCCGCGTGGCGCACTCGCTGCTCGAGCTCGCGGTGGACGACGGCGCAGGCAATCTCGCGGTGCGTGACAAAATCTCGCGCCAGGACCTGGCCAAGACCGTCGGCGCCTCGCGCGAGATGGTGAGCCGGGTCATGAAGGACCTGGAGGAGCGCGGCTTCGTGCAGACCTGCGGCGACGGCTCGATGATCATCAAGGAGTGGATCTCGGCGCTGACCTGAGCCGCCCCCGCCTGCGGGCGCGGGCGCCCGCGGCCTTCCCCTTGGCGCCACCCGATATTGCGCGACCTGCTTATTACCAACGTCTGCGAGGCGCCTGCGGTTCCTGACCGTTGGGCGCTGTCGTCATTCCTATGACCTATCCCTTCAACGTTCTCCAATCCCCTTCCCCTCACGGCGGGCAGACAGTGCAGCTGCGCGCGCTGCGCTTCGCGCAGGAGATCACCTTGTTCGTCGGCGCCGTGGCCATCCTGTTCTGGCTGTTGTCCATGCTGAGCTTCACGCCGTCCGATGCCGCCTGGTCGACCTCGGGCACGGGAGGCGAGGTCAAGAACTGGGGCGGCCGCGTCGGTGCCTGGGTGGCCGACGGCAGCTATTTCCTGGTGGGCTACTCGATCTGGTGGTGCCTGGGCGCGGCGCTGCGGGTCTGGTTCTCCTCGTTCAGGGGATGGCTGCGGGGGGGCGGGG
>JAQGLP010000140.1 GCA_028292835.1 Variovorax sp. | reverse complement strand
CTGACGTTGAAGCTGCCTTTCAGGTGCACGGCCAGCACCTGGTCGAACTCCGGCTCGCTCATGCGATGGAACATGACGTCGCGCAGGATGCCCGCGTTGTTGACGACGATGTCGATGCGGCCGAAGGCGTTGACCGCCGCCTCGACCATCTTGTTCGCCGCAACCCAGTCGGCCACCGAACCGCCGTCGGCGATGGCCTCGCCACCCGCCGACCTGATCGCCGAGACGACCTCGTTGGCCGGCTGTTCGTTGTCCGGCCGGCCGTCCAGCGATGCACCCAGGTCGTTGACGACCACCTTGGCACCCGCGGCCGCCATGGCCAGCGCGATGCCCCGTCCGAGGCCCCGGCCGCCACCGGTGATCAACGCCACTTTGCCTTCGAGAAGTTTGCTCAATTCAGGTCTCCTTGGGTTCCGCAGTCGAGGGTAAACCCCTGTTCATCCTCGTCATTGCGGCTTGCAAAAATATCGTGCGCTAGCGTACCATGCACCACATGATCATGTACAGCAGGCGCTTGTGCCGACACGAACATCCATGAACGATTCCGACACCGTGTTCGGCCTGCTGGCCACCACCCGTTACGTGCCTCGCCTGCGCCTGGAGCGCAGCGAGGTGGCCGCGCGGCACCGATGGATGGCGCCCGGACTCAAGTCGCTCGCCAAGGGTCAACGCGCCATGGCGAACTGGGACGAGGATGTGGTGACCATGGCGGTCGAAGCGGGTCGCTTGCTGCTGACCTCGGCGCCCGCCCTGGGTGCCACAGAGCTGACGCTTGCCTCCACCACCCTCCCCTTCGTCGACAGGCTCAATGCCGGAATCGCCGCCGCCGCAGTCGGCCTCGGCGCCGATGCGGTCGTGCGCGATGTCGCTTCGAGCGCGCGCGCCGCGTTGACCGAACTGGCCGGCGCGCTGCGCCGTCCGGCGCCGGAGACGACGCGCATCATCGTCGCGGCGGAACGTCGCACGGCGAAGCCGGCCAGCGCGCAGGAACTGATCTTCGGCGACGGCGCCGCAGCGGCCTCGGTCGGCACGGGCCGGGCGATCGCCACCTTTGTCGCGGCGCGCAGCATGCACGCCGACCTGGTCGATCACTTCCGCCAGTCCGGCGAGGCGTACGACTATGGCTGGGAGGAGCGCTGGGTTCGCGACGAGGGGTACATGAAGCTCGCGACCGACGCGATCAGGCAATGCCTGGCCGACGCCGGCGTCAGCGCTTCGGACGTGAGTCACTTCGCGCTGCCAGCGCCGCTGCCCCGCATCAACGAGGCCGTCGCCAAGCGCGTCGGCATCGCGCCGACCGCGCTGGTGTCCACCGCCGTCGACACGGTCGGCGATCTCGGCTGCGCGCAACCGCTGGCGATGCTCGACATCGCATTGCGCGCGGCGGCTCCCGGCGCGCTGATCCTGGTCGCCGCCTTCGGCAGCGGCTGCGATGTGCTGCTGCTCAAGCGCACGGCCGCGGCTTGCCCCGGCGGCGTGCCCGACGCGGGCAAGCCCGAGACCAACTACCTGAAATACCTGTCGTTCACCGGCCAGCTCAACCTGGCCTGGGGCATGCGCGCCGAGATGGACAACAAGACGGCGCTCACCGCGGCATGGCGCGATCACGCGCGTACGGAGCGCTTCGAAGGTGGCCGCTGCGAGCGCTGCGGCACCGTGCAGTTCCCGCGCTCGCGGCTGTGTGTCAACCCGGCCTGCAGGGCGCAGGACACGCAGCAGCCGTCCAGCCTGGCCGACGTGCCGGCCCGTGTGATGTCGCACACCACCGACTTCCTCGGCTACACGCCCGATCCGCCCTTTCAGTTCGGCCACATCGACTTCGAGGGCGGTGGCCGCGTGCTGATGGAGTTCACGGACACCGATGTCGGCGAGCTGGCGGTCGGCCTGCCGCTGCGCATGGTCTACCGTGTGAAGGAATTCGATCACAACCGCGGCTTCCGGCGCTATTTCTGGAAGGCGACGCCGACCCGCGCCGCCGACAGCAGCGCCAACGCCACCACGGAGAGCAACTAAATGGCCACCGGCATTCGCGACAAGGTCGCCATCATCGGCATGGGCTGCACGCGTTTTGGCGAGCGCTGGGACGCCGGCCCCGAGGACCTGATGGTCGAGGCGTTCAACGAGGCGCTGACCGACGCCGGCATCGGAGCATCGCAGATCGAGGCGGCCTGGTTCGGCGTCTGCCTCGAAGAGAACAACGTCGGCAAGACCGCCGGCCCGCTCGCTCAGGCACTGCGGCTGCCGCGCATCGCCGCGACCCGCGTCGAGAACGCCTGCGCCACCGGCACCGAGGCGCTGCGCGGCGCGGCGTACGCGGTGGCCGCGGGCGCCTACGACATCGTGCTCGCGCTCGGCGTCGAGAAACTGAAGGACACCGGCTATGGCGGCCTGCCGGCGCGAACGCGCGGCGTCGCCAACGACCTGTGGCTGCCGAATTCGACGGCGCCTGGCGCATTCGCCCAACTCGCCTCGGCCTATGCGGCCAAGCACGGCGTCGCCATGACGGAGCTCAAGCGCGCCATGGCGCACATCTCGGTCAAGAGCCATGCCAACGCCTCGCTCAACCCGAAGGCGCACCTGCGCAACAAGATCACCGAGGAGGACGTGCTGAAAGCGATGACCATCGCCGCGCCGCTCGGCCTGTACGACTGCAGCGGCGTCAGCGACGGGGCGGCCTGCGCGATCCTCACCACGCCGGAGATCGCGCGCGCCCTCAAGGCCAATGCCGAGATTGTCACGATCAAGGCCCTGGAGGTGTCGGTGAGCAACGGCGAGGAAGCCGGCTTCAGCAATTGGGACGGTGCACATATCGCCACCGCCCGCGAGGCCGGTGCCCGCGCGTATGCCGCCGCAGGGATCAGCACCCCCCGCGACCAGATCCACATGGCCGAGGTGCACGACTGCTTCTCGATCACCGAGGCCGTGCTGATGGAAGACCTGGGCTTCAGCGCGCCGGGCCGCGTGATCCACGATGTGCTCGACGGCGTCTTCGATCTCGACGGCCAACTGCCCGTGGAGCCCGATGGCGGACTGAAGTGCTTCGGCCACCCGATCGGCGCTTCCGGCCTGCGCATGGTCTACGAGGTCTACCAGCAGATCCATGGGCGCGCCGGCGCGCGCCAGCTCAAGCAGGTCGACCGCGGACTGACGCAGAACCTCGGCGGCCACCCTCACCAGAATGTCTGCGCCGTCTCGATCATCGGACGCCAGGGCGCTTGAAGCGCGACATCGTTTTCCCCCCATCCACAGGAGACTTTTTCATGCGAGGACTGAAAGGCAAGAACGCCATCGTCACCGGCGGCGGCAGCGGCATCGGCCGCGCCATCGCGCTTCGGCTCGGTGCCGAGGGCGCGACCGTCGGCGTGTTCGACATCAATCCGGCCGGCGCCGCCGAGACCGTCAAGGCGATCGAGGCCGCGGACGGCAAGGCGATCGCGGTGGCTTGCGACATCACCGACTACGCCGCGGTCACCGCCGCCGTCGCCAGCTTCGAGAGCCAGGCCGGCGCGGGGACCGACATCCTCGTCAACAACGCGGGCTGGGACACGCCCATGCCCTTCCTGAAGACCGAGGAGGCCTTCTGGAAGAAGGTTACCGCGATCAACTGGTTCGGTCCGCTGCACATGACGCATGCGGTCGCGAAAGGCATGGCCGAGCGCAAGAGCGGCCGCGTGGTCAACATCGC
>JAQGLP010000396.1 GCA_028292835.1 Variovorax sp. | reverse complement strand
GCGCGTACTACCTGGCTGAAGCAGCGCAGTGCGAACTGTGGGGCAAGCGCGCCGAGGACATGACGCGCGAGGAACTGCTGGTGTTCCTGGGCTTCATGGCGCGTAACGTGGCCGGCGACCCGCCGCTGAACCTGCGTCCGACCCCAGCGCCGCTCACAGGGGTGCTACCGGCATGACGCCCCGCCAGCTGGCCACCGAGGTCCGCGTGGCGCATGAGGGCCGCGACCACGACACGCACGCCCGCGCCCTGGCGCTGCTGCTGTCGCACGCCGAGGCCAGCCCGGTGGTCCTGAGCGCCTTGGACCGCCACCAGCTGGAGGGCCGCCGCAACGAGCTCCACGTGCAGCTGGCCGCGGTGAACGACCGCTTGCAGGCGATCGGCGCAACCCGCAATGGGGATCTGGCAGCCAATCGCCTTTCGTGCGTGGCCAACAAGCGCTACGCCGCCTCGCTCGACCCCTCAGACCCTTCGGCTTGAGTCAAACGCCGCAACACCATGGCTTCCTCCCCCAGTAAGCGCAAACCAGCTGCCATGAAGGCGGGAGCTTCCAAGAAGGGCGGGGGGGTTTCCCCCCGCCCGGGTAAGCGCCAGGCTGGCAAACCCAGCGCCACGCCCCAGCCGAAGGCGCGAAAGGCCAACGGACGCCCGCCGCTGCACACCCGCGAACTGGCCCGCGACTACTGCGAGCACCTCATGGGGGGCTGCACTTTGCGCGAGGCAAGTGCCAAAGCAGGAATGCCCAGTGTCGCCACCGTCCTGCGCTGGCTGCACGATGACGTCGGAGGGTTTTGCGCACAGTACGCGCGCGCACGTGAGGTTCAGGCGGAATTGGACGTCGATGACACGGTGCGGCTTGCTGACCAAGTGCTGCACGCGGTCAAACGGACCGTCAAAGGCAAGGGCAAGACGCGGCAGGTCGAAGAGGTGTTCGGGGATGCCGTCGAACGGTCCCGGCTGATGGTCGAAGCGCGCAAGTGGCGCGCCGGCAAGATGGCTCCGAAGAAGTACGGCCTTGGCGCCGGCCTGGGCGAGGGTGACGGCCTGGCGCTGGTGGTGGTGCGTGACCTGACGGGCCGCAAGGACCAGCAGGCGGAGGGCGTGCAGCCTTGAGCGAAGCGGGTGTGATGGACGCCCCGACGCTCAGCGCTCCGGGACAGCCGCGCATCGAGTACGCCTACAAGCCGCAGGGCCAGACCCTGGAGGACTACATCCTCAGCCGCCAGCAGCGCACGTTCATCATGGGCCCGCTGGGCTCTGGCAAGACGAACGCCAGCTGCTGGAAGGCCTTTCGGATCATGCGCGAGCAGGAGCCCGACGCCCACGGGATCCGCAAGACCCGGATCGTCGCCATCCGCAACACCTACCCGGACCTGTTCGGCACCACGATCAAGGACTGGCTGGAGATGTTCGAGGGGCTGGGCCAGTTCAAGAACGGCGGCAAGGAGCCGCCCACGCACTACCTGCGCTTCAAGCTGCCAGACGGCACCACGGTTCAGGCCGAGATGGTGTTCATGGCGCTCGACCGCGAAGACCACGTGAAGAAGCTGCGCGGCCTGCAAGCGACCGCCGCATGGATCAACGAGGTGAAGGAAATCGCCTTCTCGATCGTCTCCATGCTGGACTTGCGGGTGGGCCGCTTCCCCAAGGACGTGTGGCCCACATGGTTCGGGATCTTCGGCGACACCAACGCGCCCGACACCGACCATTGGTACTACCGGCTGGCCGAGGAAATGAAGCCCAAGGGCTACACGTTCCTGAAGCAGCCCGGTGGCGTGCACCGCGCCAGCCCGATCCACCCCTGGCTGCCCAACCCGGCGGCCGAGAACGTCCAGAACCTGCCGCGCGACTACTACAAGAACGGCGCGGAAGGCAAAAGCGAGAACTGGATCAAGATCAACCTGGCCAACGAGTACGGCTACGTCGGCGATGGCCTGCCGATCTACCCGGACTACGTGGACAGCGTGCACTGCGTGCCGTTCGAGCTGGTGCCCAACATCCCGATCCACATCGGCCTGGACTTCGGCCTGACGCCCGCGGCCATCATCGGGCAGCACCTGCCCAACGGGCAATGGCGCTGGCGCTTCGAGGTGGTCACCACCGACACCGGCGTGGCGCGGTTTGCCGGGATCCTCAAGCGGTTCATTGCTGCCAACTGCGCCGGCTTTCGCATCGCCAGCATCAGCGGCGACCCCGCGGGCGACCAGCGCCAGCCCGGCGACAACGAAGAGCGCAACGTCTTCCAGCTGCTGGCGGCCAACGGCATCCACGCCGCCCCGGCCCCGGGCAACAACGACTTCACCCTGCGCTCAGAGGCCGTCGCCCGCCCGATGCGCACCATGATCGACGGCGCCCCCGCCTTCCTGCTGCACCCCGAGTGCCGCGTGACGCGCAAGGGCATGCAGGGCGCCTACAAGTTCCGCCGCCTGCAGGTGGCCGGCGACGAGCGTTACGAGAACCAGCCGATCAAGAACGCTTTTTCGCACCCGAACGAAGCCGGCCAGTACCTGATGCTGGGCGCAGGCGAGGGCGACGTCGTGCTCGAGGACAACAGCGCGGCGCGCCAGGAAGAAGCCAAGGCCTACCGCGAGCTGCGCGGCCTGGACAGCGATAGCGAGGCCCGGGCGTTCCGAAAGATGCGAGGTCTACGATGAATTACCAACCCACGCCGGGCAGCTCCCTCATGGCGCCGGTCAAGCCGTTGCAGCCGCTCGCAGCACTGGACGACCGGGCGGCTGATGCCTCCCGCGACTTCGCCGCCGCCGGCTCCTACAGCCTGTACGCCCTGGAGCGCATGCTTCGCGACTGCACCGAGCAGCCCGAATGGCGCCTGCGCGCCAAGCTGTGCGCCGGCTACTACGACGGCAAGCAGCTCGACGAGGTGAAGCGCTACCTGCTCCAGCAGGAGGACGTGGAAGAGCGCATCGTCAACCTGATCCGCCCGATCGTGAACAGCGTGCTGGGCCAGGAGGCCAAGAGCCGCACCGACATTCGGGTGGAGGCCGACGACGACAACTACGCCGACGTGGCCGAGGTCATTTCGGGCCGGCTCAAGGAGTTCGAGCGAGAGACGTACGCGCACCAGTCGGTCAGCAACGGCTACGCGTCCATGGTCAAGAAAGGGCTGGGCTGGCTGCACGTGTGCCGCAACTCCGACCCGCTGGCCTACCCGTACCGCTTCGAAGACGTGCCGATCGATGAGATTTGGTGGGACTGGCGCGGCCAGAAGGGCACCCGGCTGGACGACAAGTGCCGCTGGCTCGCCCGCATGCGCATGGTGGACCTCGATGAGGTGGTGGCCAGCATGCCGAAGCACCGCGCTGTCCTGGAGATGACCGCCGCGGGCTGGGAAGACCCTCGCATGGACAGCTCCCACATGCTCGGCGAGCCCGACGACATGCAGCTGACCAGCGCCTACGAGAACGAGCGCCGCTTCAACACCATGTACCGCAAGTGGGACTGGATGGACAGCGCCCGCAAGATGGTCAAGCTGATCGAGATCTGGTACCGCGTGCCCGCCGTGGCCGTGTGCCTGCAACTGTCGCCGACCAAGCGCGTGGTCTACAACCCGAAAGACCCGCGCCACGTGGAAGCCGTCTCCCGCGGGCTGGTGAAGATCATCAAGGGCGTGACCAGCCAGGTGCGCCGCGCCCTGTACGCCGGCCCGCACCGCCTGCTGGACGAGGCCACCGAGCGCAAGGCCTTCCCGTACGTGCCGATGTTCGCCTACCGCGACGACGAGGACGGCTCCCCCTACGGCCTCGTCGACGGGATGATCGCCCCGCAGGACGACTACAACGACCGCCGCCACCGCATCCAGTGGATGCTCAAGAGCCGGCAGCTGTACATGGACAGCGATGCGCTGGACACCAAGTTCAACAGCATCAAGGACGTCGCCGACAACATCAACCGCCCGGACCTGGTGGCCATCCTGAACGCCCACCGCAAGAACGGCCAGCACGGGCTGCGGGTGGAAAGCACCCTGCAGGTGCAGAAGGAGCAGTTCACGCTGCTGGAGCAGGACGAGCTGATGATCCAGAAGGCCGCCGGCCGCTACGGCTCCAACATGGGCGAAGCGCAGGTGCAGTCCGGCGTGGCCAATCAGCTGCTGGTGGAGCAGGGCGAGCAGGCGATGGGCGAGATGAACGACAACTACGCCTACGCCCGGCGCACCGCGTTCGAGCTGGCCGTGGACCTGATCTGCGAGGACCACAGGGAAGAGAACATCAAGACGTTCGTGGGCCAGGGCTCCAGCCGCCGCGCGATCGTGCTCAACGCATGGGATCCGCAGACCGGCGCCGGCGTCAACCGGGTCGAAGAGGCCTCCATCGTCACCGCGATGGCCGAAACCCCGAATACGCCGGCCTACCGCCAGCAGACGCAGCAGCAGCTGAAGGAAATCATCACCGCGCTGGGCAACAACCCGCAGGCGCTGTCGCTGCTCGCCCCGGTCTACATCGAGTCCACCAGCCTGCCCAACCGCCAGCAGGTGGCCGACGACCTGCGCGACGCCACGGGCATCCCCAAGCCGCAGGACCGCAAGGCCCGCGAAGAGGCGAAGGTCGCACAGCAGCAGGAGCTGGCCAACCAGGCGCAGATCGCCAAGAAGATGCAGCTGGCGGAGCTGGACGACAAGGACGCGACCGCCGACTTGAAGCGTGCGCAGGCCGCCAAGGTGTCCGCCGAGTCCGAAATGCTGCGCCGCAAGCTGGTTGCCGGCGGCGCGGAGGCGGAGGTGGACAGCACCGTGGCCACCACCGAAGGCGCACGCGCCGCGGTGAACGACGAAGACGCCGCGATTGAAGCGGCAGCACAGGACGCGCTGACCGCGGCCTGACCCCCGGGGCTTCGGCCCCACCCCAGTTTCACGAATCGATCGAGAGAGCCCCGCCGTGCGCGGGGCTTTTTCGTTTGTAGCCGCGCCCCGGGCCTTGCCGCAACGGGTGCGTGTGTACGAGCGGCCGCCGTCAGCACCGGGAACCGACGTCCCTCCGGTGCTGGCGAGTACGCAAGAGGACGGTGGGCGCAAGCCCTCGGCACGTGGCCGTGAAGCACGCAGGAGTGAGCAAGTGAGCAACGCATCTGAACTGGCATCCCTCGATCAAGACGATCGCAACATCCTCGGCAGCCTCCAGCCGGAAGGCGCTGAACCCGGCACCCCGCCGTCGTTCGGCATCTCCCCGGAAGAACTGGCTGTAGCCGCACCCACGGCAGCTCCCGCAGAACCGGCCCCGGCAGCCCCGGCCCCCGCTCCTGCTGCACCCGCACCCGCCGCGCCCGCCCAGGCGCCTGCCCCTTCTGCTGCGCCGGCACCCGCCGCGACTGCAGCGCCGACGCCTTCCCCCGCCCCGGCACCCGCCGAAGGCCAAGGAGGCGACCCGCGCGCTGCACTGCGACACGCCCGACGCAACGAGAAGCGGCTGGCCTCCGAAGTGGACACGCTGCGCAAGCAAGTGGAAGAGCTGCAAGCCAAGGTGGGCACCAACGGTGGAAGCGACACGTCGATCGCCGAAATGACCGACGACCAGCTGGCCGAACTGGAAGAGAACTTCCCCGTTCAGGCGGCGCTGGTACGCGAGGTCCGCGCGCTCAAGGCTGCCCAGGCACCCGCCCAGGCCCCAGCGCGCGCCACGACCGAGTGGGAAGCCCCGGTGTTCCCACCGGTTGTTCAGGAAGTGATCGACGCTGTTCCGCAGCTGCAAGCGTGGCAATTCAGCCAGGCCGATCAGGACAAGTTCGCACTCGCTGGCCAGTTCGATGACGCCCTGCGCATCGATCCGGTCTGGCGCGGCAAGCCCGCCGTGGAGCGGTTCAACGAGGCAGTTCGCCGCACGCAAGAACACCTCGGGGCCTCCATCGCACCCGCGCCACCTCCTGCTCCCCGTCAAGACCCCGCGATCGCGATCGCCAACGTGCCCGTCGCTACGCCGCAAGGCATCAGCGACTTCCGCGGTGGCGGTCCGGCCGCAGCCCCCGCCCTCGACTACAGCCGCATGAGCGACGAGCAGATTCTTGGCTCGCTCGCTCCTGGCGACTGACGCACGGCGGGGGGCCACCCCCCTCTTTCGTCACGCTTTTAGGAGAGCTCCATGGCTACCTCTGTCCCGCGCGGTAACGCGCTCGTCAACAAGCAGTTCTCGACGGCCCTGTCCGCGATGGCTGTTCGCAAGCCCACGCCGCTGACGCAGCTGACCGGCCCCATGCCCACGCATGACAAGGCGATGCGCAAACTCAAGCAGCAGTCCACCACCGAGATGCCCGTCGTGCGGGTCGATGACCTGTCCAAGGGCCCGGGCGATGTGGTGCAGGTCGACTGCGCGCACGTCACCAAGCTGCGCGCCGTCATGGGCGACGCCAACGCCGAAGGCAAGGGCGCTTCGCTCAAGTACAGCTCCAAGGACATCTACCTCGACATGGCCACCATCCCGGTGTCCGCGGGGGGCAAGATGACCGCCAAGCGCACGCCGCACAGCATGCGCCTGAATGCCACGGCGCAGCTCGCGCGCGGCATCCCGGCGTTCCGCTGGCAGCGTGCCCTGACGCTGCTGGCTGGGGCGCGCGGCTCGCAGGACGGCACCGACTGGGTGCTGCCCCTGCAGACCGACCCCGAGTTCGCCGACATGATGGTCAACCCGGTCAAGGCACCGTCGTACAACCGTCACTTCACGGTCAACGCCGGGACGCTGACGCAAGGCGGCGCCCAGCTGGCCTCCATCGCCACCACCGACATGCTGCGCCTGGCGCACGTGGACGAACTGGCGGCGCTGTGGGACGAGATGACCATCAAGATGGCGCCGATCCAGATCCCGGGCGACCCGGCGGCTGGTGACGACCCCATCAAGGGCGTGCTGTACGTCGATCCGCTGGTGTGGGACTCGCTGGTGACCGAGCAGACCACGGGCTACAACATCCGCACGTTCGAGCAGAACGCCCTCAAGCGCGCCAGCTACGACGGCCTGAGCAAGCATCCCCTGTTCGCCGGCTCGCCGCTCTTCTGGAACGGCGTGCTGGTGCGCAAGATGAGCTACGGCATCCGCTTCAACTCGAGCGACGTCGTGCCGCACGTGACGGCGGCCAACCGCCTGAGCGCCGCGGAAACCAACGTCACCGTGGCCGCTGGCCTGAGCACCACCCACCAGGTGGCGCGCTCGATCTTCCTGGGCGCGCAGGCCCTGGCGCTGGTGTCCGGCGGCAACCAGGAAAGCGAGGAAACCTACTCGCTGCTGGAGGCGCGGACCAACTTCGCCCGCAACCTGGAGCTGGCCGGCGAAATCATGGGTTCGGAGGACAAGCTGCGCTGGGCCCTGCCCAACGCCAGCGGCGACCTCGAGGCCACCGACTTCGGCGTGCTGGTGATCGACAGCGTGGTGCGCAAGCGCAGCGTCTGATGACGGGGGGCCTCGCGCCCCCTCTCGCTCCCCCCGTTCCCGTTTCCCTGTTTCTTTCACTTCGATAGGAGGAAGCCATGGCTTCTCTGAAAGGTCTTCTGGCTGCTGCCCTTCTGGGCATGGCCCCTGGCGACGGCCGCGCCGTCTTCCTGACCGACAAGGTCATCCTCGGCGCCGGCGGCGGCAACGCACGCGGCACCCCCGCCGCGGCGGACACCATCGACTTCTTCGTGCCCGGCGGCACGCGGGTGTGCGACCTGGCGTTCGTGAACGACGACGCCGACACGGGCGCCGCGTTCGTGGGCTCGATCGGCTACCGCCCGGTCAACACCGCCTCCAGCCTGGCGGCGAACGCGACGTACTTCGCGGCTTCCGGCGCGATCTTCCAGTCCGCCGGCCGCGTGGAGTGCACGTTCAAGCCGATCAAGTTCGAAGAGGACGTGTGGCTGCAGATCGTCGTGGGCACCGCGCCCGCTGGCCTGAGCGGCAACCCCGAGATCCACATGGTTCTCGGCGGCAACAGCGAAGGCGCGAAGTAAGCGCCGGGGCGTGAAGCCCCCTCGCACCCCTCTGCCCGAAAGGGCAGGGGGGTTTGTCCAAGACCCAGCGAAGCAGCGACCAGGAGATTCCCCCCATGAACCCAACCCACACCATCGAGCTGGCCTACGTCGGCACCAAGGACGCCGAAGCAGCGTTCAGCGACCGCACCGGCATCGTCTGGCGCCCCGGCAGCCGTCACGCCATCCCGGCCGACATTGCCTCGCGCATGCTCCAGCACCCCGACGTGTTCGCGCGTGCCGAGGACATCGCCGTGAACCTCGGTGCCAGCGGCCAGCTCATGGCGAACGGCGACGTCCGCCTGAACAATGTTCTCGTCAGCGGCTCCATCACCGCCACCAGCTCCATTGCCGCCAGCATCGCCGCCGGCAGTGCCGGTCCTTCTGTCGCCAACCCGGAAGGCGACCCGAACGCCGTGGATCCGTCCAGCGACAACGCGGACAACCCCATCGCCAACCGCTTCGCCGGGTTCAGCGACCCGGACGACGCGGTGACCGAAACCAACGCGCCCGAAGGCGAGGCCGACGGCATCAGCCTGTCGCCCGGCGGCACCGTGGCCTCCGCACCCACCTCTGCACCGGCACCGGCACCGGCACCGGC